>CAZTHM010000322.1:0-4628 GCA_964613505.1 uncultured Acidobacteriota bacterium
CGACCACCGGCGCCGCGCTTCCTTGCAGGTTTCCAACTGGTTGCGCAAGGCCACCACCTGCGCGGGATTCGCGGAGTTTAATTGCTCCACGCACTCCGCCAGGAATTGGCTCAGCTTGAAGCCGTCGCTTTTTTGTTTCCAATCGGGCCGGGCAGCCCACTCTTGCTCGAGGTCCTCGATCAATACTTCTTCCAGGTCCGCGAGAAACAATTGCAGCTCACTGTCCATCAGCCCAAACACGTTTTCGAGGAGAGCCGCTTCGAGCGCGCTGGCGAGCCCGCCAGCCTGGCCTTGAACTCCGCCTGCCGCGAGGAAATCGCGGGGGACCAGGGGCGGCCCGAGATGGATCAATACTTCGCGGGATGGTTCTCGTCCATCGGGCACGTACAGATGGACCGGAAAGATCGCGACTCTGGATTGGCCAGATTGAGTCAAACTCAATTCGAGCGCCATCCTCGGGGCTCGCTGCTCCGAGGGAGTTTTGTTTCCACTCAACGCCCTCCTTGGGTGCGAGAAGCAGACTACAATCTCACCACCCGACAACGCATCATGAGCGTCCTGGATGGCTGTCTTCGGGCCGTCGCCCGCAGACTCCCAAGCGATCATCCCGAGCCAACGCGCCAAGGTGCGCGCCCAAAACCCCAACTCGAGATTCAGCAGACAATGGAATTTGCGTTCTGACGCCGCCACCAATGCGAGCGCGGCGAGAAGACTCGAGGGATGCTCGAGCGCAAGGATCGCCGGACCTGCGTCAGGGATCGGCGTTCCGCGCAGCACGCGGATCTTACGGCCAGTCAAACTGAACCAGAGGCGGACCGTCGCCCGCACCAGCCCATAAAGGCGCGGGACGGAAGCCGCGTCATTCGGCATGTGGTTGTTTAAGGGCATGGGCAAAGACCTACGAGAACGTTCCTTCAGCGTCGACGGCGCGGGGCTGGCGCGCGCGGAGTCTGAACTCGAAGCGCCGGCATCGCCTGGCTCTCCCAGCCATCCACCGTCCCTAAAGGACGCGCGATGGTATCGAACATACGGTACACCCGTTGGAATTTTCGCCCGTTCTTATCAACCAAGCGCAAGCGAAAATGGGGGGCGCCATCTAACTGACTCACACGAATCGGAAAGTATCCGTAGAGATTGCCTTCCACGTAGGCGGTGACGTATTCCTGATTCTTAACCCACCAGGTGAAGATTCGAATGTGCGTGAAATCGCAATCGGGCGTTCCCTCGCGATCGGCGACAATGTATTGGGGCACTGAGCGGCCATTGTCCTCGACGGTGTTGAACACGACCCACGCAACCAGATTGGTGCTCTGCGCATAGTGGGAAATGGCCTCGGGCAGATCGAGTGAAACCAGCCGGCCGAGCACCCAACCCGCCTTCGATCCGGCGCGGACAAGATACCACGCGTCGCGTGCGGGTTCGGCGGAAGGTGGCGCTCCGGCCTGCGGCGGCCGCTCCACCGCCCGCCTTCCAAAGACTTCGACCTTCTGATTGGCAGGAAGTTGTGCCAACTGCGCCGCCTCGCGTGCCGGCTCAACTCGCAGGTTGGCCGCATTGACTACATGGCCATCGGCCTGGGGCAGCTCGCTCTGAAGCTGCACAAAAAGCCGCCGCCCCGTTTCATAGGAATCTGCCTCGATAAGGTTGACGGCTTCCACCCATCCGACTCGCCCATCTTCGAGGCGGACTTTCGACCAATTACGGGTTCGATCCAGGACCTCAACCCGATCGCCTTGCTTTAGATTGGTAACCCCGAGACGAATCTCGGCCGGGGAGTCCACGACTCCAAGCGATTCGGGAAGCACATAGGCTACCGCAACCGAAGCCGGCATCTTGTGACGACGCCAGTGATAATAGCCAGCGCCCGTTGCCCCGATTAGAAATAGAACGATGATGATCTTCCGTCCGATGAGCGCGCTCCGTGGTACCACAGAAGTCTTGACTCTCATTCTACACTAATTGCTTTCGGGCGATGCCAAGACCACCTCCACGAGTGACGGAGCGATGACGGGGAAAATGGCGGTGAGGTCGTTCCTGCAGGATTTTGTCTCCGGCGTGCCACAGGAATAATCTTGGCCGCCGCGCCGAGTTCGTGTAGATTCTCGTTAAGCTTCAAAGGTGACTTATGCCTGAGGTCGAAGGCAACGAACCCGAACCACTCTACTGCCCGAATTGCGACGTGGAGGTCGAAGACCCGCTGGTCTGTGGCGATTGCGCGGCCGTCATCTGCCGCCGTTGCGGGATGGCACTCGAAAAGATGGATGAGTTGGGAATTGGATGAAAGACGCCGGTTGTGAGTTGTTGGTTGTCTGTTGTTAGCGGGCCGATTTCGTTAGCGATGCATTGGCTGAAATGACCGGGCCGCGGGCAACGAACAACTAACAACCAACGACGGACAGGTCCTCAGTACTTCAGCAAATCTCTCACGGCCCGGACGATATCCGCCGGCTGCGGCAGGACGGCATTCTCCAGCGCAGGATGATATGGGATGAAGACGTCTCTTGCGGCCAGGCGGCGGACGGGCGCGTCGAGAAAATCAAAGAGTTCGTCCGCGATGCGCGCCGCGATTTCCGCGCCGTAACCCCAAGAGAGCTGGTCTTCGTGCAGCACCAGCACGCGGTTCGTCTTTTTCACGGAAGCGGAAATCAGGTCCCAATCATAAGGGTTGAGCGAGCGCAGGTCGAGAATCTCCGGTTGGATTCCTTCCTGCTCGAGCGTCTTCGTCGCCTGCACGGCGCGCACGACGAGCGATCCGTAGGTCACGATTGTCAGGTCGGTCCCTTCGCGCACCAGCTTGGCCTTCCCGAAGGGGATCATGTAATCGGGTCCGGGATAGGGACTGCGGTTGTGCGTCTGCCGGTAGAGGTGTTTGGGCTCGAGGAAGAGCACCGGGTCGTCCGAGCGGATGGCCGTGCGCAGCAGTCCGTTGGCGTCAAGCGCGGTTGAAGGCATCACGACGCGCAGGCCGGGTAGGTGCGTGAAGATCGATTCTCCGGACTGGCTGTGGTAGATCGCGCCACCCGCCAAATACCCGCCGATGGGCGCGCGCATCACCAGCGGACAGGAGAAGACGTTGTTCGAGCGCCAGCGGAAGTTGATCATCTCGTCGCGGATCTGCATCATCGCCGGCCAGATGTAATCGAAGAACTGAATCTCCGCCACGGGCTTCAACCCGCGCGTGGCCATGCCGATGGCGCGGCCCACGATCGATGCTTCGGCAATCGGGGCATTGAAGCACCGCGCGCTGCCGAACTGCCGCTGCAGTCCGTGCGTGACCTTGAAGACGCCACCCTTCCCTTTGAGTTTCCCGAGGTCCTCCGTGTGGCTGCAATCCGCCACGTCTTCGCCGAATACCACCACGCGCGGGTCGCGCGCCATCTCGTCCCGCAGGCAGGCGTTGATGAGGTCCACCATGGTTTTGTCTTCGCCCTGAAATTTGGGCGGGTGGTCGAAATGCTCGCCGGTGGGATCGACCGCGGGGGAGTAGATGTAATTCATGACGCTCGCAGGCGACGGCGGCTCGGCGGCCAGGGCCTTGTCGGCGGCTTCGCGCACTTCACGCTCGACGGTGCCCTGCAATTCTTTTAGTTCTTTCTCGGTGAGGATGTGCTCGCTGACCAGGAGTTTCGCCATCCGATGCACGGGGTCGCGCTTGGCCTCCTGACGGCGGATTTCCTCGGGCTTGTAGACGCGTTCATCATCCGAAAGCGAATGCGAATACGGGCGCACGACGTGGGCATGAATCAGCGCGGGGCCGCGCCGGTTGCGAACGTATTCCACCGCCTGGCGCGCCGTCTCGTGGCTTTCAAGGAAGTCGGTCCCGTCGCACTCGAGCGTCAGCAAGTCAGGAAAGCTCTTAACTAACTTCGAAATACTCCCTCCCGCCGTCTGGTGATCGACCGGAACGGAGATGGCGTAGCCGTTGTCCTGGACGACAAACAGCACTGGCAGCCGCCGCAGGCACGTCCAATTGAGCGCCTCCCAGAATTCTCCTTCGCTGGTCGAGCCGTCGCCCATCGAGACATAAACCAGTTCGTCGGTGTGGAACCCCGAGGCCAGGTGCGCCGCTTCCTGCACGACGGAGAAATAGACCGTGGCGTCCGCCGCACCCACTGCCTGCAAGACCTGCGTCCCCGTCGGACTCGACGAGACGACGATGTGCAGCGGCTTCGAGCACCAATGCGATGGCATCTGGCGCCCGCCCGAGCAGGGATCGTCTTTCGCTCCCACCGCCTGCAAGAGCATGTCGAGCGGTGTCTGCCCGAGCTGAAGCACGAACGCGCGGTCCCGGTAGTAGGGATAGAACCAGTCGTAGCCCGCCCTCATGTGCAGGGCTGCGGCGACGCCGATCGCTTCGTGTCCGACGCCATTGATTTGAAAGTAGGCGCGGTTCTGTCGCTTCAACTGGATTTCCTTGTCGTCCACCTGCCGCGAGAGGTACATCGTGCGGTAGGCGCCCACAAGAATCTCACGCGAAAGCTTGGAAGCTTTCTGAATCTGAGTGGTCGTCGACATCAAGCCTCGCTAAGGAAGCAGTATTCGACCGCGCTGTTCCTGTTTCCGTGCCATGAGGAATTATCAAATTATGAGAAGTCAAAGTCAACCGCCACTCTGTCCGTCGCTACCGA
>CAZTHM010000323.1:0-4622 GCA_964613505.1 uncultured Acidobacteriota bacterium
GGACAGACGACAACAGAGAACCATGCGCGAAGCGCAATATGGATTTGGTGCGGGATAGGAGCAGGCTTAAGCGCGGCCGATGGGCACGCTCTTGAGCGGGCGGGTGAATTCCAATGCACAGAGGTGGCAGCGATCCGAACTCGTGACTCGGACGATCTTGGCACGCAGGGTTCGAATGGAGGAACGGCCGGCAGCACGTTCATTCAGAGGCGCGGAAGGAATCTCCAGGGTAAGCCGAGCTGAACGCGAAAGGTTCCTGCGGGTGGCGAGCATCGCGCCGCCTGCACTTACATCCAGGACAGTCGTGAAATCGAGGAAATCCTTTCCCGCTTCGTCGACCCCACGGGCAAATACTGGAATGGCCAATGGCAATCGTTCCCACCTGCGACGTTCTTCAATTGGCCTGAGGTTCGACACCTGTAGACAACCTCTACATTCGACTTGAGTTTAGCACATCAACTGCCAAAGGGCAATATCCAGGAAATAATCCGCCATATTCGTAAAGCATTCATTTTCAATATACTAGCGGAGGCTCTTTGCCTCAAAAGTCGACAAAAGTGAGCGTTTGCGTCTCGGAGGACCGAGAAGCGCAATCTTTTTGCCCGATATAGAAATTTCTTGCGCTTCGCATCTTGACAAGAGCTGGCGCCCAGCCTATCATGAGTTGCCAGAACGAAAACTTCATAAGCCAGGGAATGGTCTCTGTCGATTGGAAGATCATAGTGGGGTAGTCGGTTTTCGATTAAGTTAGGGTGCCGGATCAGCGACGATCGTAGGCAAAGAGGAGTCTGCCACGGCACCTGGAAAACGGAAGGTCATGCCCGAACCGCGAAAGCGTAGCGACACGAAAAGCAGTGAACCCGCCGAAGAAACTGCTGGCATGGGTACCGAAACGGCAGCCAAGAAGGCGGGATCGGACCCTGCCGATCTCGCCCAGAAGTATCAGGAGCTGCTGCAGGCCGACGGCCAACTTCAGGAGGAGACCCATCGCCGGACCATTGCCCTGGCAACGGCCGCGCACCGCCTGAAAACCCCGTTGGCGATTATCTCAGGTTACATCGAGGTGCTGCTTGGCCAGAAGCCTGGCCCGCTGGCGGAACGCCAGCTCCAGATTCTGGAGGATGCGCGCGAGAATTGCGAGCGCCTGCAAAGGTTCGTGCAAGATTTTCTCACCTACAGTGCTCTCGAGACGGGGAGCGTCGCCGTCAGGCTTGAGGTCGGGGACATCCAGACTTGCCTCATCGAGGCCTATGAGCTCTGGCTGCCGAGATTCCAGAAGAAGGGCGTGGCGCTCTACCTGGCCTCGGGATCGAGCAGCGAACCCTTCCAGTTTGATTCCTTTAAGATCGAGGAAGTGGTTTCGAACATCCTGGACAACTCCCTGAAATTCACGCCCCGGGCAGGATCCGTGTGGCTCTCGGCGGAACCCCACTTCTGGCAGCGCCGGAGCCGCCAGGATGATTGGGCCATGGAGGAGAGGCGGGGCAGCATTGTTGCCGTTCCCAATTCTGTGCAGGTCACGGTGGCCGACACCGGACCCGGCATTGAGCCGGAGTACCACCAGGAAATCTTCAACGATTTTTTCAGGATTCCGCGCCGGGACGAATCTCCCGAGGGGACGGGGTTAGGCCTGGCCATCGCTCGCCGACTCGTCCAGGCGCACGGCGGAAAGATCTGGGTGGAAAGCGAGCCGGGGGCGGGATGCACGGTTTCTTTCCTCCTTCCCTTCGAGCCCGAATGGAGGGACAGCGCGCCCCCCGGCGCCCTGAGCGCATGAGTTTGCCTGCCAGCATCCTGGTGGTTGATGACGAGCCTAGCGTCCTCCGCTATATGCGGACGCTGCTGGAAGTCGAGGCCTATCAGGTGGAAACCGCCTCGGGCGGCCGGGAGGCTGTGCGGCGCATCGAAAAGGACCCGGTCCCGGACCTGGTCCTCCTCGACCTCTTGATGCCCGACCTCGACGGCTTGGAAACCCTGGTGCAACTCCGCAGGCTGCGCCCGGAGTTGAAAGTCGTCATGCTCTCCTGTGTCAGTGACCCCCGCAAGGTGGTGGAAGCGGGGCGCCACGGCGCCACCGATTATCTCACCAAGCCCTTCCACAAGTCCCAACTGGACGCCTTGCTCAAACAACACCTCGAATCCTCCACCGGCCCGCCGGAACATGGACTGGGCCAGGAGGACGTAGAAGACCTGGGGAATGACCTGTTTTTTGTGGCCGCCAGTCCCGCCATGCGCCGGGTCCGCGCCCAGGTGCAACAGGTGGCCGGAGTCGATGTCCCCGTCCTAATTCTTGGAGAAAGCGGGACCGGCAAGGAGATCGTGGCGCGCCTGATTCACAAGCAGTCGCTCCGGGCGGATCGCACCTTCCTGAAAGTCAATTGTGCCGCCCTGCCCGCCGACTTGCTGGAAAGCGAGTTGTTCGGGTACGAAGCCGGGGCCTTCACCGGGGCCGTTCGGCCCAAACCAGGCAAGTTCGAGTTGTGCGACAAGGGAACCATCATGCTGGATGAGATCGGAGAGATGCCGGTCAGCATGCAGGCCAAATTGCTCCACGTCCTGCAGGATCAGCAGTTCTCGCGCCTGGGCAGCCGAACCGTCGTCCAGGTGGATGTTCGAATCCTGGCGGCCACCAATATCGACGTCCACAAGGCCATCGCCAACAAGAAGCTTCGCCAGGATCTCTATTACCGCTTGAACACCTTGAGCCTCGAACTGCCACCCTTGCGCGAGCGGCGCGAAGAGATCCCCGCCATGATCCGGCATTTTATGGCCCGGTTTTCGGCACGCTACGCGCGTACGCCGACGCTCTTTTCCCCAAGGTTGGTGGAGGCGTGCCTGAAGTATCCCTGGCCGGGGAATCTGCGCGAACTCGAGAACTTCGTGAAGCGCTATCTAATTCTGGGCGATGAGGGGCTCGCCGCCGCCGAATTGGAAACCAAAGAAGAGGACACCGCTCCACCTCCCGCCTCCCCCGATCTATCGGCTCCCAAACCATCCAGCCTCAAGTCCTTGGTCCGGAACTTGAAAGATGAAGCCGAGATACAAGCGATCAGCCAGGCGCTTGAGCAGACCAATTGGAATCGCAAGGAGGCCGCCGCGCTTCTGAACATCAGCTACAAAGCGCTCCTCTACAAGATCCGCCAATACAACCTCGGAAGTGAGGAGTAAGTCGTAAAGTGGACGAGTTTATCCGGCGTCAAAGCCTGGCACATCGGTCCCCAGCGTGGATCGAGCCGGCCGTTTGATCGTCAGGGGCAATATTGAAACTCTTTCCCTGATGTGCAACGTTTTTACACTCGCCGGGAGCCATCAATTTGAGATTGGATCTTTCCAATCCGCGCCAATGTTCCTATCAGCATTAAAATAAGTAAGTTACAATTAACTACAAAAGTCGGTTAGAATGATATCTACTTCGCGAAGCATGGAAAACGTTTGGCACTTTATGTGCAGTAGAATTCAATTCGCGGGAAACACCAGCGGAGGATTTAGATGGCAACGGCGCCTACGGTCGGCTCGTCTCTGTTTGTTCCATTGGGAACGCTTCCCCCACTGGAAGTGATCTTCGGCGGCTCGGAGGCAATGCGGGCGGTTCGTCAAAAGGTCGAGAAGTTGGCCAGCGCCAACGTCCCCGTCCTCATCCAGGGAGAGAGCGGCACCGGAAAAGAAATTCTGGCCAAGCTGATCCATAAGCTATCCCCGTGGGAGGAAGGCCCGTTCGTCAAGGTGAATTGCCCGGCCATCCCGGCCACGCTGTTGGAAAGCGAACTGTTCGGCTACGAGCGCGGCGCCTTCACTGGAGCCTATGGGACTAAACCAGGGCGCGTGGAGCTCGCCAACCGCGGGACGCTCTTCCTGGACGAAATCTCCGAGCTCGAGGCCTCGTTGCAGGCCAAACTTCTCCAGTTGCTCCAGGACGGGCAGTTTTGCCGGATTGGCGCCCAGGAAGATCGGCGCGTGGAAGTACGGCTCTTGTGCGCCACCAACCGGCAATTGGAAGAGGAGATCGAGACGGGAACCTTCCGGCAAGACCTGTATTACCGCATCAACGTGCTGAATGTCAGCTTGCCTCCGCTGCGCGACCGGCGGATGGACATCCCCGCCCTGATTGCCTATTTCATTGGCATCCACAGCCAAACTTACAAAGTCCAGCCTCCCGCCCTTTCAACCCAGGTGATGCAACTCCTGCAGCGCTACGACTGGCCCGGCAACGTCCGCGAACTGGAGAATCTGGTCAAGCGTTTCGTGATCCTGGGCACCGAGGACGTTATCACCTCCGAGCTCGTCAGCCGGGGCCAGACCCATTTCAGCGCGCGGGTGGCGCAGGGTGACTCCGTCCCGCTCAAAGAATTGACGCGCCAAGCCGTGCAGGAACTGGAAAGGAAGATCATCCTCCAGGTCCTCCAGGCCAACCACTGGAATCGCAAGGTGGCGGCTCGCAAACTCCAAATCAGCTATCGCGCCCTGCTCTACAAGATTCGCCAGGCAGGACTTCCCTCGCGCAGCAATAGAAAGCAGCCGGGAGCAGACTCCGTCCCTTCCGCAACTTCCTCCAATTCAGGGGCGGAGTGAAGGCCGGCAGGACGAAATCCCCCTGATCCCGAGGACACACTGAGCGGGAACTT
>CAZTHM010000324.1:0-4619 GCA_964613505.1 uncultured Acidobacteriota bacterium
GGCATGGTCCAGCCGCTCGGGCCCAACATCCAGTGCGGCAGGTGCTCGGGGCTGGTCCACGCCTCGAAGACGAACCTGAGTGGCGCGGCGAAAACGCGCGTCATCCGGATTTCGAGATCTGACGGCAGCGTCACGATGAGGGTGGTACTATTTTTTTCGGCCATGCTTTTTCTCCTTCTGTTGAAGTTCGTGCAGATAATTGTCCAGGCGGACGAAACTCTCCTCCCAAGAGCGGCGATATCGCTCCACCCAGTCAGCTATGTTCTTGAGCGGAGCCGCCTGGAGGCGGCAGGGACGCCACTGCGCCTCGCGACCGCGCGTGATCAGGCCCGCGCGCTCGAGCACCTTCAGGTGCTTTGACACGGCGGGAAGACTCATCGCGAAGGGCTTGGCAAGCTCCGTTACGGCGACTTCGCCGGATGCGAGGCGGGCGAGAATCGCTCGGCGGGTGGGATCGGCAAGGGCCGCGAAGGTAGTGCTGAGGCGATCTGGCGTCATAGTCTTATTTAACCTGTAGGTTAAATATATCACGCACAGATCCTGTGTTAAGTACTTTTCGTGATGCCCTTCGCGGGAAGGCGTTTGTAGCCACGGCACGCTTTCTATGCCGCGGGTTCTTCTACTTCAGTGGGACGGCGTGTTCTTTGAGGTAGGTGTCGACTCGCGGATCTCGATCCGCGCCAGAAGCGCCCGGCGCGATATAGTGAAACACTTCGGCGTACTCGACCCCGTATTGCCTGCCCAGCTCGCGGCTGGGCGCCATAACGAACTCCCGGATGTAGTTTCGATCGGCGCTGAGGTCGTCGTCGCCCAGCAAGGGCAAGCGCTGATGGCGCTTCGCCAATTCTGCTCTTAAGCGCGATCCGAGGTGCCCGGCCGGACCCTTCGCGACATTCGCCCGGTTGGCGTCCACTTTCTTATCGATCTGCTGGCTGATATCGACGACGCGCGTGATCTCCGGACGCCGGGCGTAGTAATACTTTTCCTGAACCGTCTTCGGCTCGAGGCCAGCCGCCAACTGCTCCGGGAAATCGTGCGCCCGGCCGGCCATCCAGCACGCCGCTTCCACCGCCCGCGCCAACATGTAATGATCAGGATTCTCCTCGTCGTGCGCCCAAGGATCCCAACAAATGACGGTATCCACCTTGAGCAGGCGAATGAGAAAAATAATCCGGCCGATTAACTCGTTAAGCGAAACGTCGGCCATGCGGTGGTTGTTGTAGTTCAGGTCGAAGTGGCGCTTACAGCCCAGGACGCGCGCGACCTCGGCGTTGTCGCGCTCGTTGCCGAGCACGTTCTCGCCGATCGTTCCCGGCGTGCCCAGCCCAGGCGCGTCGCCCATATCGTCGTTGGTGGCGCGGACGAGGTAGCCGGTATAACCTTCTTCGATCAGCTTGGCCACCGTGCCCGCCGCCATCAGCGGGATATCGTCGGAGTGAGCCTGGAGCGCGAGAAGCACTTTTCCTTGGTGGGGTTGGCCCGTGGCGGGGCGCTCCAAAACAACTTTACCGGCCGCCGGCGGCGGCAATCGCAGTTGGCCCCGTGCCCAGCGGGCCAGGGTCCCGCCGGCCATCAAAGCGCCCAGGAATCTACGCCGTAACATGGGCCGCATTATACTCTCGTTAAGATTGGGCCACGAGGATTACCGAGAGGTTGGTGATCAAGGTCAATTCCTCAGCTGGCGGATTGACCGTGGTTTTTTTCTTTTGACGAACTGCGGATGCCCGCATCAGCACGTAGCGCGGACCTCCGCCCTTGAGGTCCGCGGCTTTTCGCGCGTGGCCCAGACATCGTGCCGTTTGCGATGCGTGCGGCCCGGGCCAGGCCACCAGGCGGCCTATAGAAATGCAGGCAACATGCCTGATGAATCATAAGTGGCGTTATAATGGGAACGTATCCCCACCGCCCTTCGACAGGCTCCCTTCGACTGAGCTCAGGGACCCCGAGCGGAGTCGAGGGCTGCCGGATTAAGGCGGGTCGTTGCAAGCAAGAGGTGGCAGAGCGGAGTTTTAGCCAATGCCCGAAAAGACGATCGGCAAACACGAAGCACTTGAAGCCGAGGAAAGGCTGGTCGTTAATGCGACGGAAAAGTCCCTCGAACGCGCCGGTCAAAAGATCACCAGTGCCGCCGCTGCAAAGGGAAATCTATTGAACGGAGGAACCGTTAAAAAGCTCTTCAGAACATTAGTTGAGCAGTTGGAAAGTGCTGCCTCTAAGCTCATTACGGCTCACATAAAAGCGGGCACGTCAGATGCTAAAGAAATCGCCAAACGCATATCGAGCAAACTCGATCCCATCTCAAATGATTTTCTTGAATCGGATGCGAAACGAATTGCAGGGACGTTGCAAATTCCGTTCGAATCATTGCGACTTGAGGTCACACAGTTTTTCGACTCGCTTCCTGATCGCGCAACTGTTGCGCTCGCCGAATATTCCAGGGCTATTGACCGTGGGCTTTTCCCGTCGACAAAAACCCACGCTCAGGAAGGCGCTGAGCGTGGCTACCAGTTGAGGGCTATCGAGCTAGCGCGGAAATGCAAGAGCGAACACGGCAGAATATCCCCAAAGGTCGGAGCCGTGGTCGCCCGCGATGGACGTGTAATTGGGGAAGCATTCCGTGGGGAACTTATTCCGGGCGAGCACGCTGAATTTTCGCTCCTTGAAAAGAAGCTTGCCGATGAGACGCTCGCGGGCGCGACGCTCTTTGTTACGTTGGAGCCGTGTACTGCTCGAAACAATCCCAAGATCGCATGTGCCGACAGAATAATCGAGAGGCGAATCGGCAAAGTCTTTATTGGCGTTCTCGACCCAAACGCAACAATACGCGGCAAGGGCGAGTTGCGCTTGCGTGAGGCGGGTATCCAGATTGCCCGCTTCGATCCAGACCTCATGGCAATTATTGAGGAGTTAAACCGCGAGTTTTCGCGCCAGCACCGTTCTGGAACGATGCGCCGACGCACTACTGCCCAGACCACCGATCCTGTTGAGCCGGGCCAGGTCGGCCCGAATGGCCACAGAATCGGCTATACGAAGAAAGGCGACAAGGTGGAGTGGTTACCCGATGAAGAGAACCCCGGAAAAGAGTGGCCGCTGATATTGCGGCGCAGCGATAAAGATATCCTGAGGGCTTACAACGAATCTTGGGACAAGGTTTGGTGGAATAGGCACCAAGTCTGGTTGCAGCGGATCAAGAGCGGAGAGGAGCCACTGACCAAAGGACAGAAGCCCATCCTGGAACAGGCGAAGAAGGCAGCCAAACGGATCGAAAGAAAATACGGCAAGAAGAATTTGGGATGGGACGATTTCGAGTGGGGTCTTTTGAGCGGCAGAATGTCTGCGCTTGCCTGGGTCACGGGGGCAGGTTGGAACGAATCCCTCGACACCTGACTTTCGCGGGTGGCGTCGACATCGCCTATTATGTCGGAGCCCGTTAAGAAGCCAGGACAGGCCATGGATAGGACGCGGTGGCCCGTCGGCTGACGGGTTGCGCGTGTCCGTGGGGCGCACAATGAAAGACAATGTACGCGCCACCCGCGAAGTGGTAGGAGATCGGAATGTCGGTTAGGGAACACACGCTAGACTTTCTCCGCGCTGGTTTCACCCCAGGGCGAATATCAAAGAATCGGGGTGTAAGTCTTGAGACAACCCTAGGGTACCTCAATCAGATGGTCGGCGAAGGAAAGCTGCGACAGTCTGACATCCTCTTTGCCATCCCCCGGGAGGTAAGGCAAGCTATCGCTGAGGCTCAGGGCAGTCTACCTGAGGGGGTCGATCCGGACGATCACTACGTAGTCCGGCTCTATGGCGACGCGGCGCATGCCTTGGGCGACATGTATGACGATCTTCGTGAGATTGAGGTGGCGCTCCACTTCTTCATCAAGGAGCAGTTGAAAAGGCGCCTGGGCGACGCGGAAGGCGGATGGTGGCGTAAGGGCATCCCCGAGACAATCCGAAAGCGCTGCCAGACAAGGCGGGAGGAGGATGCCGAGCCAGCCACCGAAGCTTATGGTTACACTGACCTGCTTGATCTAGGCCAGATCATCGAACAAAACTGGTCCACGTTCCAAGAGTGCCTGCCAGACCTATACCGGAGCAACCGTAAGCGCCTGCTCGAGGATTTGCAACGTCTCAACGGGATCAGACGGACGGTGATGCATCCGGTGCGTCGCGCCGCACCGACCGAGCAGGATTTCGACTTCGTGCGCGACCTTAAGCTCGCCCTGTATCCCTCACTTCAGCAAGTGAACGATGCCCAGGTCAAAAAGGGCGGACTTGCGTGACGGGAGCAAATAACGCAGACCTGTTCTGTAGGTCTGCGGCCTTCCTTGTAAGACACACCACTAAGACAAGATTTCGACTTGACATTTGAAGACAAGTGTGATAGACTACCATTTCTACAATTGGGCGAGGGCGGTCGGCGGGGCCGCCGGGCGCTTTCTGGGGAGAGTTCGTGACGAATCGATTTGCTGCCGGGAATCGGAGACGCTACGAAACCGGCCTGCGCCAGCCGCGCTTTGCTGTCGCGGGCCGTCAGATGACGGATGTGGTCGCCGCAGGCCTTCGGCGAGCATAGCTCGCCGCTACAAGGGCAGATCCGCGGCGAACCCCGCCCCCCGGTT
>CAZTHM010000325.1:0-4588 GCA_964613505.1 uncultured Acidobacteriota bacterium
GCTCGACCGCCACTCGCCCGTGCTGCACCTGATCCAGCAGATTCGCGACGAGGCACATCGTTTCGCCGTCACGTTCCACCGGGCACGGCGGAGCGGCCGGCAGTTGACCTCGGAACTCCTCGCCATCCCTGGCGTGGGCGAGAAGACTGCGAAGAAGCTTCTCACCCAGTTTGGAAGCCTGGAGAGGCTGCAGTCCCTTTCATTGGACGAACTCAGCCAAGTCGTTAGGCCGGCCCAGGCAGCACGAATCGTCGAGCATTTCCGAGGGATGGGAGGGGGTGACAAGTAGAATTATAAACAGTCCGGTCGGACTATTAATAATGTCTATCTTTATCTTGACTTTGTCCTTGCAATGCTCGACACCGCCATGCTAGAGTTTGGCCGCGTACAGTTGGAGGTGTACCATGAGTGAGTGCAAAGGAACTTCGTACCTGGCATTCCTGCTGGTCGGGGTGGGCATAGGTGCGGGCCTGGCCTTGCTCTTTGCTCCGCAGTCCGGCAAGGAAACGAGGAAGTACCTGGCCCGCCGTGCTGAGGACGGCAAGGAATACATGACCTCGATGGGCAGGGAAATCCGCAAGCAGGCTGGGGACGTGGTGGGTAAAGGCAAGGACCTGGCAGCAAGACTCGCATAGCAGCGAACTGGGAGGTTTGCGATGAGTGAAGAGAACGGTGCTTCGAAGGTTGCATTTTTCCTGGCAGGGATGGGCGTCGGCGCCGTCCTGGCGCTGCTCTTTGCGCCCAAGTCCGGCAAAGAGACGCGGGACTTCCTCACGGAGAAGGCTGAGGAAGGCAGAGACTACGTCGCCTCCCGCGGGCGGGATTTGCGCAAGCAGGCCGAAGAGGTTGTGGACAAAGCCAAGGACGTGGTGAGCAAGCAGAAGGAACAACTCTCCGCGGCGCTCGAAGCCGGCAAGCAGGCTTATCAGGAAGAGAAGGGCAAGGCCCGCTAGTGCCATTCCAACTTCTTGGGGCTAGCCGCACGAGGGCCGGAGCAAGCTCCGTGTCTACAGTAAGAAAACCTTCGGAGTTAGCCGAGATTAGTTGGAACGGCACTAGACCGCTCGGACGACTGAATCGCTAAAGGCTGAACAATGGCCAATGATCCTACACTGAGTGTGGTTTTAGTCCTGGTCGCCGTGGCGGTGCTGATGCAAGCCGGAGCGATGGTCGGGATCTGGCTCGCCATCAAGAAAATCCACGGCGAGGTGGCGGGCGTTCGCGCCGACGTCAAGCAACGGCTCGACCCGCTGACTCAGAACGTGAATGAGTTGCTGTCTGGCTCGCGCGAACCCGTGCGGAACATTACCGCCAACCTGGCGGAAATCAGCCGCATGTTGCGCGACCGCACCAGCCACGTCGACGGCATGGTCGCGGACCTGGTCGACAAGAGCCGCCTGCAGATCGTGCGGGTGGACCAGATGGTGACCGACCTGGTGGAGAAAGTGGAGACCACGGCCGACACCGTGCAGCGCAACGTCCTGGCCCCGCTGAACGAAGTCTCGGCGGTCATCAAGGGAGTGCGCTCGGGTCTGGAGTTCTTGTTTTCCCGGCGCCGGTCTCCCACCGTGACCGAGACGGTCCAGGACGAGCAACTGTTTATCTGAAGGGCCGTCCGTGGTTCGCCATCGGCCACGGGCGCGCTTCTCTATTTCCAACCGACCGCGGGAACAATCGGTTTGTCGAAGCCCACCCGCTTCAGTATCCCCGATCATCGACGACCGGACGATGTGCCTGCCGTCGCCATCTTTGCGCGCGCCCCATCTCCGGGCCGCGCCAAAACGCGGCTGATTCCTCTGCTCGGCGCGCACGGCGCGGCGGATTTTCAAGCGGCGCTCCTCGCCGATGCGGTTCGAAAGGTCAGCACGCTCGCCGGACGGATTTTTCGCTACATCTATATTTCCGGCCGCGATTTCCCCATCAACTCAGCGCTCGCAAATTACACCTTGAAGCGACAATGGGGCCGCGACCTGGGGGAGCGTCTGGGGCACGCATTTCGGCAACTTCTCCAACTCCATCGCGCGGCGGTCGTCATTGGCACGGACTCGCCGCTGCTGCCTTCCAGAATTCTTCGCCAAGCTGCGAGCGAGTTGAGTTTCTGCGACGCAGTTCTCGGTCCTTGTCCTGACGGTGGCTTCTACCTGATCGGCCTGCGACGGATAAGTCCCGGCCTGCTTCGTGGCGTCCGCTGGGGAACGACTCATGCTTTCCGCGACACGCTGGGAAACGTGTTGCGGCGCGGCCTCTCCTGCTCGATCCTCGAGCCCATCGCAGACATCGACCGGCCGGAGGATTTCCGCCGCCTCGAGTCGGAAATGGCGAACAACCCTGCGGCGCGCCGCGGCGCGCCCGCAGTTTGGAATTTCATCAGAAACCACGCATCGTTCGATCTGTAGTAATCTCTCGCCTGAAGAGGGGGACGACATGCCAAATCGAGATGCCCAGCGGGTTGAACGATCAGAGGCAGAAGCAGGTGCTCAACAGGACAGAGGGAGTGGCGGAACCGTCTCGCGTCGCACCTTCCTGACATCGTCGGCCGTGGCGGTAGCCGCGGGGACCTTGACACGATCATGGGCGGGCGGAGAAGGAGGCGTGGCAGCCGGCAAGAAGAAAGTAGTCGTGGGCGGGCACCTTTGGGTTTACGCGGCCACGCAGCCCGGGTACGACCCCTTTCCGGTCTTGGCGACTGTCTTCGCGGACCTGAGCTACGCGGGAATCGAGGCCGTCGAGCTGATGGAGAGGGCGCTGCGGCACGCCGACGCGGTGGACCGCATCGGAGAGCTTTCACAGAAATACAAACTGCCCGTCCTGGGGACCTCGTTCGAAGGCGACATGTGGAACCGCGCCGCGCACACGGCCATCCTGGAAGACGCCGAGAGGGTGGTGGCGCGCCTAGCCAAGCTGGGGGGCAGGACATTCGGGACCTCGGTAGGGAGAACTCCGAACCCCAAGACCCCGGACCAACTCGACGCCCAGGCGGAAATGTTGCGCAAGATCACGGCGCTTTGCACGGCGCATGGGATCGTCCTCAACTTGCATAATCACACCTACGAAGTTGAAAACAACGAACACGACCTGAACGGCACGCTGGCGCGAGTTCCCGACGCCAAACTCGGCCCGGATCTCAACTGGCTGTTGCGCGCCGAAGTCGATCCGGCGGACTTCATCCGGCGCCACGGCAGGCGGATCATCTTCCTCCACCTGCGGGACCAGAGAGCCGATGGAAAGTGGTCGGAAGCCCTGGGAGAGGGCAACATGGATTACGCCGCGATTGGCCGGGAGCTCCAGAAGGTCAACTTCTCCGGCGACGCCGTGATCGAGCTTGCCCACGAGAGGGATTTCAAGCTGACGAGGCCGCTGCGAGAAAGCTGGAAGATGAGCCGTGAATATGTGAGGAAAACGCTGGGCTATTGAGAAATCGAAAAAAGCGTGGCGGGCGCGGGGGACGGAAAACCCGCCCAGGAAATCCTCCATGTGGGAGGTCACCTTCAACTCGCCGTCCTTGTAAGAACAATCTGGAGGGGCACTTGCGTCCCTCGGGTTGAGTCCCAGGCGTGAGGCGGCGGCCTGTGCCGGACCGCCCTTCTTCGAGTAATGCGGTTTCCACTCGGGGCGGAAGGTGCGCTGGGATCCCATTCGCGAGGCCATCGTTTAATCGCCGAGCCTGAAGCCGCGGTTCCCGCCCTAGCGGGGAGCGCCGCCAAGGCTAGCCCTCTACGCGGGCGATCCATCCGCCGCCCAGGACTTCATCGTCCGCATAGAAGACGGCCGCCTGGCCGGGAGTGATGGCGCGCTGCGGCTCGAGGAACTCAACCGAAGCCTCAGCGTTCGAGCGAGCCTCGACACGTGCTGGAGCCGCGACGTGCTTGTTGCGAATCTTGACGTTCGCCTCGATTGTCTCGCCACCCGCCAGCGGCCGGATCCAATTGACCTCGCGCGCGACGAAGCGCCGATGGAAAAGTTCCTTATCCTGTCCTACCACCACGCGGTTGCGCGCGCGGTCAATCTCGATGACATAGAGCGGAGTGCCCACCGCCATCCCCAGACCCTTGCGCTGGCCGACGGTGAAGTGATGGACGCCTTCGTGCTCGCCCAGCACGCGCCCGTCGGTTGAGACGATCTCGCCCGCGCGGTCGTCAATCGTCTGTCCCTGCTCGGCAAGGTAGGCGTCGATAAACTCGCGATAGCTGCGCGACGGAACGAAGCAGATTTCCTGGCTCTCGGGCTTTTCCGCCACGGGCAACTGCTTCGAGCGCGCGATGGCACGCACCTGTTCCTTGGTGAGATCCCCTAATGGGAAGACTGAGCGCGCGAGCTGTTCTTGCGTGAGGCCGAAGAGAAAATAGGACTGGTCCTTGCTGCGGTCGACGCCCGCCAGCAGCCGGTAGCGGCCCGGCTGCTCGTCGCGCCGGATGCGGGCGTAGTGGCCGGTGGCGATGCGCTCGGCGCCGATCTCGAGGGCGCTCTGGACAAACTTTTCAAACTTGATTTCGGTATTGCACAGGCTGCACGGGATGGGTGTCTCCCCCGCGAGGTAACGCTCCACGAAGGGACGCACCACGTCGTTCTCGAAGCGCTCCTGGAAATT
>CAZTHM010000326.1:0-4583 GCA_964613505.1 uncultured Acidobacteriota bacterium
CAACGTCGCGGGCCGTCTGCAGAATCTTGTCCGCAGGCACCATCACGCCCAGATCGATGATCTCGTAGTTGTTGCAGCCCAGCACCACGCCCACGATGTTTTTGCCGATGTCGTGGACGTCGCCCTTGACGGTGGCCATCACGATTTTGCCCTCGGCCTGCCGGCGTCCGCTCTCGCGTTTCTCCGCTTCCATGTAGGGGAGAAGGTATGCCACCGCTTTCTTCATCACGCGCGCGCTCTTCACCACCTGGGGCAGGAACATCTTCCCGGAGCCGAACAGATCGCCCACTGTCTTCATGCCAGTCATGAGGGGCCCTTCGATAACCTCCAGCGGCCGGGCGAATTTCTGGCGCGCCTCCTCCGTGTCCTGTTCGATGTAATCCACAATGCCTTTTACCAGGGCGTGTGCGAGGCGCTCCTCGACAGGAGCCTGCCGCCAGGCGTCCACCTGGACCTCCCCCTTCTCCCGATGCTTCACCGAATCGGCGAAGGCCAGCAGCCGCTCGGTCGAGTCCGGGCGGCGGTTCAGGACGACGTCCTCGACGAGTTCAAGCAGGTCTTTGGGGATTTCTTCATAAATGGCCAGTTGCCCGGCATTCACAATCCCCATATCCAGACCGGCACGAATGGCGTGGTAGAGGAACACGGAGTGCATCGCCTCGCGGACAGTGTTATTTCCGCGGAAGGAAAACGAAAGGTTGCTGATGCCGCCGCTCACCTTGCACCCGGGCAGCGTGGCCTTGATGCGCCGCGTGGCTTCCAGAAAGTTTACGGCGTAATTGTTGTGCTCCTCAATTCCCGTCGCGATGGGGAGAACATTGGGATCGAAAATAATGTCCTCGGGCGGAAAACCGAGCTCATGAGTGAGGATTCGGTAGGAGCGAGTGCATATTTCCACCTTTCGCTCGACGGAATCCGCCTGGCCCTTCTCATCAAAAGCCATCACCACGATTCCAGCGCCGTAGCCGCGGACCAGGCGCGCGTGATGCTTGAAGGCTTCCTCGCCCTCCTTCAGGCTGACAGAGTTCACGATGCCCTTGCCTTGCAGGCACTTCAGGCCGGCTTCGATGACGCTCCACTTCGAGCTGTCCACCATGATGGGAATGCGCGCGATGTCCGGCTCCGACCCGATATAGCTGAGGAAGGTCGTCATGGCTTTCTCGGAATCGAGCATCGCCTCGTCCAGGTTGATGTCCAGGATCTGCGCGCCGTTTTCGACTTGCTGCCGCGCGACCGAAAGAGCTTCCTCATACTGACCGTCCAGGATCAGCCGGGCGAATTTCGGCGACCCTGTAACATTCGTGCGTTCCCCGATGTTCACGAAGTTTGTGTCGGGGCGGATGGTGAACGCTTCCAGGCCGCAGAAGTGGGTGAGGGAATCGGGTTTGGGAACAACCCGCGGTTTGCACTCGCGGACTGCTTCCGCGATGGCGTGAATATGCTGAGGAGTGGTTCCGCAGCAGCCCCCCAAGATGTTCAGCCAGCCGTTGGCGGCGAATTCCCCCAAATCGGCGGCCATGCGCTCTGGCGTTTCGTCAAACCCGCCAAAGGCGTTAGGCAAACCGGCGTTGGGATAGCAACTGACATATAGGGGCGCAATCTGTGCGAGCTCTTCAAGGAAGGGCCGCATCTGCCGGGCGCCCAGCGAGCAGTTGATTCCGACGCTCAGAAGCTTCATGTGCGAGACCGAGACCCAGAACGCCTCGACCGTCTGCCCGGAGAGATTGCGGCCGCTCTGGTCCACGATGGTGACGGAAGCCATCACCGGCAGGCGGCGTCCAGTTTCCTCAAAGTACTGTTCAATAGCTAAGAGCGCCGCCTTGCCGTTCAGGGTATCGAAAATGGTTTCGACGAGTAGCAGGTCCACACCACCCTCATCCAAGCCGCGCGCCTGCTCGTAATAAGCCACACGCAACTGATCAAAGGTGATGGTGCGGGAAGCGGGATTCGAGACATCCTGTGACACCGAAGCCGTGCGGCCGGTGGGCCCGAGCGCGCCGGCGACAAAGCAGCGGCGCTCGGGATGGCCGGCCATAAATCTCTCGGCCGCCCGCCGGGCGTTCCGGGCGCCGGCCACGTTCAGATCGTATACGGAATTCTGGAGCTGATACTCCGCCATCGAGAAGGCGTTGGAGCTGAAAGTGTTGGTCTCAATGATGTCGGCGCCCGCCTCCAGGTACGCGGTGTGAATGGCTTCGACGATGTGGGGCTGCGTGATGTTCAGGACGTCGCTGTTGAGCCGCAAATCCTTGGGGTGGTCTGCAAACTCGCGTCCGCGGTAGTCCGCCTCCTGCAGATTGTGCGCCTGGATCGCAGTGCCCATGGCGCCATCAATGATGACGATGCGCTGCCGAAGTATTTCTTCTAGAGTGAAGACGCTCTCCAATCGCCCTTCCATCTGCGAAGCTGCCCTCAGCCCAACTCACTATTCTAACCTGAATGCTGGGCCGAAAGGCGCCCCACTGGATGTTGACCTTGCTGGGATCGTTCAGCTGGTGGGAAGTTTTGACAGGGTCAGCGCCAGCCCTTCTGTTTGGGACTTCAGGGTCTCGAAGCATTGGCGGACATCCGCCATTGTTCCGGAATAGGGGTCTGGGATCTCAACGGATCGGGATTGGTTCTGCTCGCCGAGTGATTTCACCATGAATACCTTACTTATTGCATCCGGGTATCGGCAGAGCACCTCGGCTTCGTTTCGATAATCCATCACAAGAATCAGATCGTTTCCCTCGACCAGGCTCGCCGTCAGTGACTGAGCCTGATGGCCTTCCAGCGAGACACCAAATTCTCGGCTAAGCTCCATGGCGCGCGCATCGGCCCCACTCCCAGGGTTAACACAGGTACCCGCTGACGAGACCGAAATGGATGTGCAGCACGAAGCGGCGAGATAGCGACGCAGCAATGCCGCAGCCATCGGGCTCCGGATGATGTTTCCGTGGCAGACTACAAGAACGGAGCCGATCTTGGCAGGTAATCGGCTCGTGGTATCTTTGCGGACCCCGAACGTGCGGGACGCCCATAAACGCAGGTAGGTCCACCGTGCTTCGGGATTGATGTTGCGGAGGTCACTGATAAAGCTGACTAATCCCTGAGGGAGGATTCTCTTCAGGCGAGCCTTCAGCAGAACCAACATAGGGCTTCTTCCGCCTTCTCGTCCTTGACGGCGCAGAGAAGGGTTTGCCTCAATCTAAGAGCATCTCCAACGCCCTCTTAATCCAAACAACCTCGCGGAACTCCACAGCTACCTGGAGGATCCAAACAAATACCAGAAGGTCTCTCGCGCTGCGCAGGGTGCTGCTCCCTTGAAAGAAGGCATCCATCCTGGAGATGACTCGGGACTCGAGACAATATCGGGCTCCCAAAAAGCCGATCCAAGCCAAGGCCACTCCCACAACCACATCCGCGAAGTAATGTCCACCGACATACATGCGGGGAAGCGCCACAAAAACCGCTACTGCTCCCCAGAGAAACATCCCCGTGCGCCGATTAAGAGAGTAGATGCCCGCAGCCACCGAAGCATAGAGTGCAGTGGACTGGCTAGGGAAACAATTGGTGTTAGGATTGCGGTCCATGTAATTGGGGAAAAGGCTCGACAAATCAAGGGGGCGAATTGGCGGAGGCCAGGAGATTGCTGCACCCGCGATGAGAGACAGGAAGATTGCAAGGGTCGAACCGACTAGGATTGTCAAAATGCGAAGACGGTTTTTCGGGTCATTCCCTCTTGCTGCTTGCAGCCAGAAAACAAACAATGTCGCCGCGAACCAAAAGCCTCCCAGGATGTTATGTCGAATCCCGCTCTGAATCGCCAGATCGAATAGCGGTTGGCGTCGCAGCAAGGTGGCCAGCAAGGTCACGACCCAGATGTCCAGTTGGGTGGGGGAAAGCACCATTTGAGGAGAACAACCGAGAACCCATGCATTATACCAAAGACTCCGGTCAGTAGCCCGGGAGCATTTACAGCGGCCTCCGAATGGGTCCGGCTTGCGTTGCAGCTTTGAATCCCGCCAGCGAATGGCACTTTTGGCTGGAGTCCTCTTGGGACAAGAAATCATGAGTCTGCCATTACCGGGAGGGCGCGGAGGGTACCTACGAATCAGCTCTGCTTGGTGAAGAACCCGCTTCAAAATGTTGGCAATGATTTGACAGTAAACAGCTTACCGCGACTAGACAAACGGCCAAAGGTAGTGCAACACAAATCACTTCTTGGCACAAACCTTTGCACTTAGGCGGGCCTGAGCACAATGTTCACTTTTCATGCCGATTCGGCATCGAAGCCAAGTAACAGACAATAAAGGATTTAATAATCTGGTCAGACCTTGCCTTGTCGCGTCGATTTGGCTCCGCGTGTGCTTACAAGGGATCGAATCGCCGAATGCATTCGGACTCGGCCGGGAGGGCTTTCTTCTGCGGTCGCGGCAGAAGGTCATTTACCCTCGGAGCGGGTTAGGGTGTTGCCGGGCGAAGCGGAAATGTGGTATCTAGGAACATCCGCAAAGGGCGTTCGTGCAGTTCAGAAGCACTGGAGGAGCGATGTCTAAGGCAAAGTCATTACTAGCGGGTTTCGTCGTGCTCTTGGCCCTGCC
>CAZTHM010000327.1:0-4564 GCA_964613505.1 uncultured Acidobacteriota bacterium
GGCTACTACATTTGGGCGGGGAAGCAGGCCATCTAACGGGAAGCCCCGGTCAGTGCCTTCCTGACGGTGGGTTGATGTGTGGCTGAGCAGCGGGGAAATCGCTCGCCTGCCGCGCGTCCCGGGGGGGCCGCCGGAAGGCAGCCTGAGGGTGGTTCCGCCACCGTCGCGTAATACGCTATAAATATAGGCTATATACAAAACAGTGTGGCATTTTGCCACACTGCGCCAGTGTTCTCTGAATCGCATTAGTGTTTAATAACTAGTGTGTTTTCAACATCTTACATTCTTGGCCCCAAGGCGTTGAGTGAAAATTATGAGACCAGTGAGACAGATGAGAATCGGACGCTCGATGCGGCTGAACACTATCGATACCGCCCTTGTCCCACAGGGTCGGCGCGGGTTATCATGACACGCGCCAGTGGAGGGGTTTGTGCCGCGGGCGTGTTCTGCCTCCCCAAGCGGGCTAATCAATCGGGACTTCGACTTGGGCTGAATTATCATGGGCCATCGTGTTGACAGGTCTGGACAAAATGTAAGTACGAGACAATCTGTTCGCGGAGGGTCGGTCATTGAGATACTTTCCTGATTCCATCCCCAACCGTCTTGGCATGTTGCTGGCATTCCTTGTCCTTTCTCAGGCCACGAGCGGAATTTCCGCACCGGCCTCGCCGCTTCATGTCCGCGGATACGCCGTGATTCCGGAGCCGCAAAGGGTCACCTTACAAACTACGGATTTTGAGTTTGGAGTAGGGTGGGGAGTCGAGATTGGGCCCGGCGTCCGCGGGGACGATATTGCGGTGGTGAGTTTGAAGGAAGACCTGGCTTCCAGATTCCGCCTCACCTTGAGTGATCAGGGGCGCGGGCGAGGCTCGCTTCATCGCGTTCGGCTGGTCATCACTCCAGGCGCAGTTGCGATCGAGGAAGCGCTGGACCGTGACCGGGCCGTGTTGGCCGAGCAAGCCTACAAAATCGAATTGTCGGCAGCTTCGATCAATATAACGGCCAACGCTCCGGCGGGACTTTTCTATGGCGTGCAGACCCTCCTGCAACTCATCAAGCCCAAGGATGGGAAGTTCTGGCTTCCCGAGGGAGAGATCACCGACTGGCCCGACCTGCAACTGCGCGAAATCTATTGGGATGATGCCCACCATCTTGACCGCCTGGAGGAATTGAAGCGGGCTGTCCGGCAAGCCGCTTTTTTCAAAATCAATGGGTTTGCAATCAAGCTCGAAGGGCATTTCCAATATAAGAGCGCGCCCGCGATTGTCGAGCCGTACGCGCTTACACCGGCCGAGTTCCAGGAACTAACCGACTACGGATTGAGGCACTACGTTCAGGTGGTTCCTTTCCTGGACGGACCTTCCCACGTGGCTTTTATCTTGAAGCATCCTGAATTTGCCAAGTTGCGCGAATTTCCGGACAGCAACTATGAGTTCTGTGCGACGAATCCGGATACGTACCAGCTCCTCTTCGGGATGTATGAGGACCTACTCGCCGCCAACAAGGGAGTGAAATACTTCCATCTCTCCACTGACGAGCCCTACTACATTGGCCTCGCCGATAATTCCCAATGCCGCGAAAAGGCTCGGGCCCAGGAACTGGGCAGCGTCGGCAAGCTGTTGGCGGAGTTCCTGACCAAGACCGCAGGGTTTTTGCACGATCGGGGACGGACGGCCATTTTCTGGGGCGAATATCCCTTGAAGCCGGACGACATCCCGGCACTTCCCAATCACTTGGTAAATGGTGAGGTGTATGGCCCGGAGTACGATCCGGTTTTCAAGAAGCACGGCATTCGCCAGTTAATTTACACCTCTACTCAAGGCGTGGAACCGCTCTTCCCCGACTACTACCGGCTGCCCTCCACCGAACGGCTTCATCCGGGTGACGGCGGAGGAGAGCGCGTGCCGGGGATCTTCCGGCAGATTTCCAATTCTCCGGCGCGCCAACAAGCCGACTTAATGGGCGTGGTGGTGGCGGCCTGGGGGGATGCGGGTTTACATGCCGAAACCTTCTGGCTCGGGTATGCAACCGGCGCGGCGGCGGGATGGCACCCCGGCTCGCCCGACCCCCATGCCTCGATGAGTTCGTTCTATCCCTTGTTCTACGGACCCGGCGCCACCAACATGGGACGCATCTATCAGCTTATGAGCCAGCAAGCCCAGTTCTGGGCGGACAGTTGGGAGACGATCCCCTCGTCGCGCAAGCCGCTTTTTGGAAACTCCGACCAACTCTTCATTCCTCGGCGCCCGGAGACGGACCAAGCCATCCCGCTTCCTGCTGTTCCCAATCTCCCCTATCTCGGTGTCGACAATGACTGGGCTCAGTCAAACTCGAAGCGACTGAAGGCGGCTTCCAAGATGCTGGCCGAGAATGACGAACTTCTGGACCTGTTGCGCGCAAACCTCCGCACGGTGGAATATAACCGCTACAACTTGGAGGTGTACCTTTCGATTGCTCAGATCTGCCGGCAAAATCTCGAGATGCTGGGGAGCTTGGGTAGGATCGATAGCGATCTAAAATCCGCAGCGGGGGCAGCCACGCGCCCTCAGCCGGAGGAAGCTCTGGCGGCGCTGGACGCGGCCCTGGATTCCGTGAGAAGCATCCAGCGGGAGCGCAATCGCGCGTTGCACGAACTGGAGGAGACTTGGTTCAAAACCTGGTTCCCCCGCGTGGTGGAGGCGAACGGCCGCTGCTACCTGCACGAACTGGATGACGTGAAAGATCACGTCCCCGACCGCACCGTCGACATGACCTACCACATCTACCGCCAACTGTTGTTGCCCATGCAGGAGTGGTTTGAAAAAGTGCAGGCGGTCAGGAACCGGTACGCCAAGTCCTACAACCTGCCGGAGAGGAATATTCCCTTCAGTTGGAGTGATACCAAGGCCGTCTCCGAGCCACGATGAAAGGGGCCGTCCCGGTGAACCTGTCCTTGAAGCCCGCGAACTTGCTTCGCTCCCTCTTTCTCAGAAGACCTCGAGCGTAACGGCCTTTGACTGACCACTCAGGAGATCATTGACGCGGACCTGCCAATTGCCGGCAGGGTCGTTGAAGGCGAGGGGCAGCAACTTGTCGGCGTTACCGCGCAGCGCAAGGATGTTGCCGGAGTATTGTGGAATAGTCTTGCCCGCCGGATCGAGAACCTCCACGTGAAACACATGCGTGGCGGCCGGAGACGCTCCGTCCAAGCTGATTCCGATCTGACCGGTGGTCCCGCGTTCGAGGCGCGCCGGCGCGCGCAGGCTGACCTGGCGGAATGGCTCAGGCGAAACCGCAATGAGGGTCGGTTCGTAGGGGTCGAGCTCCATCGTAAGCTGCTTGCGCTTGCCCAGCCCCTTGGCCGCGCGGAGGTCGTAAAGATGCGACTCCTCCGGCAGAGTCAGCGTCACCGTTCGGGGCTTCTCAAAGCGCCGGTTTGAAATCGTCTCCGGCGGGCCGAGATCGGCGACCGACAATTGGGGATTCGTGTGCAGGCCGACGATGTCGACCCCGCCGTTGCGAAAAACGTGCGTTTCGATCCCCACCAGGGGCTCGCCGGAAGTATCAACCAAGCTGTACGCCGGCGGGCGGGCATTCTCCTGAAGCAATTTGCCCACCAGCTCGCGAACCATTTGCTCTTTCCCCAAGAGCCGGTCGCGATAGTAGTTGAGGACATCGGCGCTGAGATAGACCGCTTTGCCTCGGCCCACGGAGCGAACCGTGAGGGGCTCCGTGTGTGACCCATCGAATAAGCTGGCAAGGAGCGGGTGCGCGAGTTTCTTCCCGTGCTCATCAAACGCGCCGGGATCCCCATCGGCAATCAATACTCCTCCCTGCTCGACGAATTCCCGCATGGCCCGCGCTTCGGCCTCCGAGAGGGCGCTCGAGTGGGGCAGAAAAAAGACCTGGTAAGCTGCGCGCAGTAACTCTCCTTTTTCGATCTGGCCGACGTCTACGAAGTTGTATTGCCAGCCCAAGTCTTCGATAAGGCGGCAATAAGACTCGCGCCGCCATCGAAAGTTGCTGTCGTTTTCGTCCGAACTGGCATTCCGATTGACCCACGCATCGCCTTTGGGTTTTTGCTGGAGCATCCACTCGACGCGCAAGCTGGCCTGCGAATGATGAATTGCGATACGGTCGGACTGACGCTGGCTGCTGATGAGCAGGGCGCCGATTCCGCTTCGCAGCTCGTTGTAATAAGACTCCGCCTCTCGGCCGCGCTGGCCAATCGTGCCATCGTCTTTGACGTAGTCCGATTTGGGGTCCCAGAGGATTATGCCGCGGCCGCCATGGAGCAATTCGTACCAGACGCGGTGTCTTTCCCAGGGACCGACGCCGAAAGCGGTCGTGGCGAGCGCCATTTCGGGATTGAGCGAGCGAATGATCTCCACATTGCAGGCGTAATCGTAGGGCTCGATGGCGTCAAGGACTTTCGTCAGAAGTGAATAATCGTACCCGCCCCAACCGGGGAGCTGGGCACCTTCGATGGCCACGTAAGCATCAGGGTCGACGGAATGAACAGCGTCGGCGCCCATTTTGATCGCCCGGGCGAACGAAACGTCCATCCATTCCTTGAAGTCTGCCC
>CAZTHM010000328.1:0-4517 GCA_964613505.1 uncultured Acidobacteriota bacterium
GCGAGGTGGGCGCCGAGCGCGGCGTTATGGCCTTCCAATCCGCTCTCCTTGCTCTTCTTGCGGCTGCGCACGCAATCGACAAACGCCTTGGCGTGGAGGTCGGTCGGATCACCGACCATCGAGTAGTGTTCGCCGTCTTCCTTCACGCGCGCCGTTCCCGGCGACCAGGCCGAATTGATGCCCACGATGTTGTTCTGTTTCACGAATTCATCCTGAAGTTTCTGCGGCCACACGGCCACAACCCAACCGTAATCGTCGAGCGGATCGTCGGGATAAAACGCCAGCTCCGTCTCGCTCACTTGCACCGTTCCCTTGGTGCCCATGAAATACGCGCCAAAGCCCTGGGCCGAAGAGTTGAGAGTCAGCGAAACGTTGTAGGTAAACTTCTCGTACTCGAACAGCGTCTGCACGACGTCGGGCACTTCCGTCTCGGGATAAATCTTCTTCCAGCGATACGTGTCGCCATAGGTGATGGCGCTGCGCGGCGCGGCTTCCTTCATCAGGTAGTGCAGCGTGTTCAGGTGATGGACGACGAGGTCGGTCTGCAAGCCGCCGGAATAATCCCAATAGCAGCGCCAGCGGAAATAGCGCCGCGCGTCGAAGGGCCGGTCGGGCGCCGAGCCCAGCCATTGCTTCCAGTCGATGGTCTGCTCGTTGCCGTCCGGCGCAATGGGATAGAACCACGCGCCCGAGGGCGTGTTGCGGTTCTCCCAGGCTTTGACCAGAGTGATCTGGCCGCACCGGCCCTCGTCAATCCACTTCTTGGCGAGGTCGGTGAGCGGCGAGTTCACCCACTGGCTGCCAATCTGAAGAATGCGCCCCGTGCGCTTTTCCGCCTCGACGATTTCGAAGCCTTCCTCGATCTTGTAGGTCATGGGCTTTTCGCAATAAACATCCTTGCCCGCGTCCATAGCCTCGATGATCTGCCGCTTGTGCCAGTGGTCGGTGGTGCCGATCAAAACGATGTCGATATCTTTGCGGTCCAGAATGCGCCGGTAATCTCCGGTCGTCTCCAGTTTCTCGCCGAAGACTTCCTTGGCGCGCGTCAGGCGAGACTTGTAAACATCCGCCGCGGCGACAATCTCGACGCCCGGGACCGCGGCGAAACTCCCCGTATCCTGTATGGCGCGAGCGCCAATTCCAATCACGCCCAGGCGAAGTTTGTCGCTCGGCGCGACCGACGCCGGACCGGGGTCCGACGCCCATATCACCTTATTTCCAGATTTGAGCGCCACGGTTCCGGCGGTCGCCAGACCCGAACGGCGCATGAATTCTCTGCGATTGAACGAATCCTTGATGGCCATGAATGATCTCCTCCGATTTGGGAACCTTGTGGGAGCGGGTTCATGCCGTCCGTCAATTGACGGACCTGATAAACTCGCCGCTACAGAAACAATAATTCCAGCAGCGGGCCGGATTATACCGCCGTCGTGAGGAGGCGACTAGCGATTGTTTGTACGTGGGGACTGCGATTGTGCTCCCCCTCAGGCGAGAGTGACTTTCTCAACCCTCGCGTCCGGTTTCAATACGCCGTATTCACTCGTATCCTTGAGCACGACATCCTGGCAGCGCTTCTCTTTCAGGTCGTACACTTCGCAGGTGTCGAAGGGTTTGGAATAAACGTGCAGCGTGACGGCTCGTGAGTTGAAGGACGTGGCGTTCACGACTTGATGGATCGGCTCGGCGGGATCAACCTCCTGCGGGCTTTCGGGGTCGATGACGAATTGCGTGGTTGATTCCAGTTCGCAGAAGTCTGTCGCGGCATCTTTGCGGAGGAGTTTGAAGTTGTGGACCAGCACTTTCCCATAGGCCGCGGCCATCCAGCAATTCTGGTCGCGATGGTTGTGGATGGCGCTCTTCTGGCCGACTTCCCAGCAGATGGCGATGAGCTCGAAGAGAGGCGTCTTGTGAATCAGGTTGCGGGTGTAGCGCTCCGCGCAAAAATATAGATAAGGCGCGAGCGTCGCAACCTCCACGCGGTTGCCGCGCAGATGATCCAGGACGGCAGCGTGCGTGAATTCTTTTTCCGGGATTGCGGCGAGTCCTTCGGCGAGTTGTTGAATCGTGACCATCAATCTCAAGGATAAGTGAGTCGCGGCAAATGTCAATCGGCTTCGGACGACGACATGCGGCTACAACGCCGAACCGCGGTTAGAATCCTTGTGGAGCATGGAATCCTCCCGTCACGTCCGCCAGCTTTCCCGCGATGTCGATGGGAGTCGCATCCTCGAGGTAAGGGCCGAGGATTTGGATTCCCACCGGCAAGCCTTCGCGAGTGAGCCCCACGGGCGCAACCGTTGCGGGCAGACCCGCGAGCGTCGCGAACGAAATCCAGAAAAGCATGTCGCTATACGGCCTCGGCCCCTCGGGCGTCGCGAGGGTTCGCTTCTCCATTGGCTGGCTGTGGTCGTGTAGAAACGCCGGCACAAAAGCCGTGGGCAGGAGAAAAGCATCGTGAGTGCGGAAATAGTCCTGCCAGACGGCGCGAGCGGCCATGCGTTGCCGGACTGCGGCCTGATAATATTTGTGGGGCGCGGTCATGACGCGCGCCTCGAAGGCCTCGTGGCTGCCGTCCTGATTCATGGCGCGCTTGCGCATTTCTTCTTCCTGGTCGTCGCGCAACCGAAAGGCAAAAAACGAGTCGAGCAGGTAGTGATAAGCGTCAAACTGGGCGCCGGGGTCCACTCCTTTCGGCCAACCTTCTTCCAAACGGGCTCCAGCTTTGCGAAACCGCTCGACCGTCTCGGCGAGCACTTTCAGGACATCGGATGAAAGCCGGCAATGAGCGTCGTCGAGGACGAAACCCATGCGGTAGTCCGCAAGGCGCGTTCCGCGCGCGGGCGGCAGCGACCACCGATACGCGATGGCATCCTCAGCGGTGGGGCCACCGAGGATTTCCAGCGCCGCCTTCAAGTCCGCGGCGCTGCGCGCCAGCGGCCCGGCGACGGGCAGGTCCGTCGGCCCCTGCGGCGGCCCGCCGGGCGGCGGGGGGATGTGGCCTTCACGCGACACCACGTTGAGCGTCGGCTTGTGCCCATAGACTCCGCAGAAATGCGCCGGCACTCGAATCGAGCCGCCGATATCGCTGCCCACAGAAAGGTAGGTGAGCCCCGCCGCCAGCGCCGCGGCCTCACCGCCGGTTGAGCCGCCGGGCGTGCGGCTGAGGTTCCAAGGATTGTTCGTCGTCCCGAAAACGTCGTTGTAACTCTGCCAGTCGCCGGCCATCTCGGGCACGTTGGTTTTGCCGAGGATCACCGCGCCCGCCGCTCGGAAGCGCGCCGCAACATCCGCGTCGCGCTGAGGAACGTAGTTGGCCAGAGAAGTTGAACCCGCCGTGGTGCGCACGCCCGCGACTTCGAACGTGTCTTTGATCGTGCACGGAACGCCGTGGAATGGCCCCCACCACTCGCCGCGGGCCAAAGCGTCATCGGCGGCGCGTGCACGCGCCAGGGCGTCATCTTTGACGAGAGTAACGATGGCATTGACCTTCGGGTTGAGCCGCTCGATGCGCTCAAGGACCTGTTTCGTCAGCTCGACTGAAGAAATCTCCCGCCGACGAATGGCTCGGGCTGCCTCCAGCGCCGAGGCGAAGGCGAGATCGGCGGAAGTCGGGCTCGTGACTGCGCCGGCGCGCGCAGCCGGGGCCTCAAAAGCACCCAACGCGGTTGATCCAGCCGCCGCCGCGCTTCCGGCAAGAAATGCCCGGCGCGAGAAGTGCCTATTCCAAGAATTCATTAATTCCTCCCTAGCGGTCCTCGGCGGCAACGGTTTTGAGAATACTCTCCAACTCAGCCGGCAACGGCGCCTCGACGCGAATCGTCTGGCCGGAGTTCGGGTGGCGGAACTCGATCGCCGAGGCGTGCAGGAAATTCCGCCCCAGGGTTTTCTCTTCCCTTCCTCCGAGCTTTAGCTTGCCGGGCGCGCCGTAAAGTGTGTCGCCGACAATCGCATGGCCGATCGAGGAGAAGTGCACGCGAAGCTGATGGGTGCGCCCGGTGCGGGGCTCGGCCGTGACCAGCGTGTAATGCGGAAAGCGCCGCAGCACGCGAAATCGCGTGAGCGCCTCGCGAGGGGCGATCCCTCCCGCCTTCATCCGAGTGCGGCGGACAGGGTCTCGCCCGACGGGCTTGGAGATTTCGCCGGAGTCCTTCGCCACGCGCCCGTGGACGAGGAGCGTGTAAGTCTTAAGCACTTCGCGGCCCTTGAACTGCGCGGCGAGGGCGCGATGCGCCAAATCTTTCTTGGCCACGATGACCAACCCGGATGTCATGCGGTCCAGGCGATGCACGATTCCGGGGCGAAGCTCCCCACCCGCCGTGGAGAGCTTGCCGATGTGGTGCAGCAGGGCGTTTACGAGCGTCCCGCTCTTCACGCCCGCGCCCACGTGAACCACCATGCCCGCGGCCTTGTTCACCACGACGAGATCGGAATCTTCATAGACAATCTCCAGCGGCAGGGCTTCAGCCGTGGCGCGAATTTCCCGGCGTTCGGCGCGCAAACTGATGCTCTCCCCGGCT
>CAZTHM010000329.1:0-4507 GCA_964613505.1 uncultured Acidobacteriota bacterium
CGACTCGCGCCAGCAGGCGAATGAGATCGAAGGCGACGCTTTCATCCCCCAACTCACGCTGGCCGCCCGCTTGTTCGTCCTGGGTGCGGACGGCATCGAGCAACACCCCCAGCCGCCGGTAAGCCCAGCAATCATAGGCGACGGAGACAAAGAACGACGCAGGCAGCCGATTTGCAGCAGCAATCTTGCAGCCGATCAACGAAACCTTGCCGCCGAAGCCCATCGTGCCGACACCGAGTTTGTTGGCTTCCTCCATGACCTCCGCTTCGAGCTTGGCGAGCGCCGGGTCGGGATTCGTGTCATCGAGCGTACGGAAGAGTTGACCTTTGGCCAGATTGTACCCATGAGCGCGGTCGCTGCCGATGCAGGCTCCGACGGCGCCCGGCGCGCAACCCATGCCTTGCGCTTTCCAGACGGCGTGCAGGACGCACTTCTTCACACCCTCCAGGTCACGGTCGGCGCGGCCCAGATGGTCGAGCATGCAGGGCACGGAATACTGCGCGTTGGTGTTCTCGCAGCCGCCGCCTTTGAGGATCAGGCGCACTTCGACGTCCGGCTCCTCCCACTGCTCGAAGTGGAGAATGGGCGTTCCCGGGCCGAGGTTGTTGCCGCTGTTTTTTCCGGTGACCGAATCGACCGAGTTCGGGCGCAGCTTGCCGCGCTTGGTGGCCTCCGCGACGGCATCGAGAATTTGTTTCTTCATTGCCAGTTGATTCACGCCTACGGGCGTTTTGATTTCAAACGTCGGCATGCCGGTGTCCTGGCAGATGGGGCCTTCGTCTTCCTCGGCCATGTCGATGTTCTGGCCGATGATGGCGAGCGCCTGCCCGGCCTGCGTCGCGGGCTGCTCGGTCTTGAGCGCCCAGGACATTGCCTCTCGAACGTCGGGCGGCAGATTTGTGGATGTCTGGATAATGAGTTCGAGCATCGATTCGCGGAAAAATTGCATAGCGGCCTCCGGGCCTGAGAAATGGGCGAGGGGAAATCGGCGGGTGCAATCAGACCCAGCGTTGATTATAGCGCCGTTGCAATGGAGAAGAATTGTGAATAGTGAATGGTGAATTGTGAAATCTGAAGGCTGAGTGCTGACGGCTGACTGCTCGCCGTCACACAAACGGATGCCGGGCCGCGCCGCGCAGGCCGAGTTCGTGGGTCAATTGCTTCTTCAGAATTCCGAACGCTTCCTGCGGCGTGTCGGCGAAGCGAATCAGCTTCAAATCGTCCTCCTCGATCGTTCCAGCTTCCAGCAGGGCGTTGAAGTTGATCACCTTGCGCCAGAACTTCGAGCCGAAAAGCAGAATCGTGGCACGGTGGCCGAGCTTGCGGGTCTGCGCCAAGGTAAGGAACTCGAACGTTTCGTCCATGGTGCCAAACCCGCCGGGAAAGACGATGAGCGCCTTGGAAGGCTGCGCGAACCAGAGCTTGCGCATGAAGAAGTATCGGAACAGGAAGCTCAGGTGAGGAGTGATGTAGGGGTTAGGCTGCTGCTCCATGGGCAGCTTGATGTTCAGGCCGATGGAGATTCCGCCCGCCTCGGAGGCGCCGCGATTGGCGGCTTCCATGATGCCGGGTCCGCCGCCGGAGCAGACCGCCAGGAAGTGACTGCCGTTCTTGAGCGACAGCGACCACTGTGTGATCAGTCGCGCCAGCTCGCGCGCCGCCTCGTAATACCGCGACATGTGGACCGCCGTGCGCGCCGCCTTCAACTCGGCCGTTGTGGGAGGATTCACGCCGCCGCGGCTGCGGCTTTCCAGTTCGTGCAGCCGCTTCATCGCGTCATCGTGGGGAACAATTCTCGCCGAGCCGAAGAATACCACCGTGTTTTGGACTCCCGCGCGCCGCAGGCGCACCTGGGGTTCGAGATACTCGGCGACAATTCGCAGCGTCCGCGCGTCGCCACTTTCCAGGAAGCGTTCACTTCGGTAGGCGAGCTGCGGCTGGGATGGTGGATTCGGCTGCTTCGTCGGGTCGCTCGGCATATGCTCCTCGAGAATGGTTTTCGACTAGCCCCGGAAAGCATAACAGACGAGGGTGCAAGCCGGGGACGAAATCGAAACGTGCGTAGTGGGTCAGTTTGAATCTGTAGCGGCGAGTTTATCCGCCGGATGGCGGACCACTTGGCGGCGTAAAGCCGCCTCTACATCAAGATGACCCACCACCGAATAGCGCCAGGAGGCTCGGTCCGCATATTCCAGTTGAACTCGGCAGGGTAAGAGCGGTAATAATAGAGTGTTCCTCGCAGCATGGAAGTGTGGATTGTACGTCCGCATAAAATCCCCGTCATGCCAATGCCCGCAGGAGGGAAATACAATGTCTTCATTTCGTGATTTAACACGCCGCGACTTCATGCGCCGAAGCGCCGCAGGAGTCGCCGGCATGGGTTTTCTGCTCAACGGCAAATGGGTTCCCATTGAAGCGGCGCCGATGCCGCCACCCGCCAGCCCCGCCGACCGCGTCAACGTGGGATACATCGGCGCGGGCATCCGCGGTCACATCCTGATGGACGCCACGAAGTCCACCGGCCAGGCGAACCTGGTTGCGGTCGCCGACTGCTATCAGGGCCACCTTGACCGCGCCAAGGAGCGCACCGAAGGCAAAATCGAAACCATCTTCGCGCAGTACAAAAAGCTCCTCGACCGCAAGGACGTCGATGCCGTCATTATCGCCACGCCGGACCACTGGCACCTGCCAATGGTGCTCGACGCGCTCGCCGCCGGCAAGGACGTCTATATCGAGAAGCCCATGACGCGTCTTGTGGAAGAAGGCCCCAAAATCATCGAAGCGGCCAATCGTTACAACCGCGTCGTGCAAGCGGGCAGCCAGGGACGCACGTCGGCGTTGCAGAAGAAGGCGCGCGAGCTGGTGGCCTCCGGCCAGATCGGCAAGGTGACCAAGATCGTCGCTTCGTACAACCGCAACAGCTCGACGGGCGCGTGGAACTATCCCATTCCGCCCGACCTCCAGAACGGCGTGAACTTCAACTGGGAAGAATGGCTGGGGAACGCGCCCAAGGTGCCCTTCAGCGCCGAGCGCGTTTTCCGCTACCGCAAGTATTGGGATTACTCCGGCGGCATCTCGACGGACCTCTTCGTCCACCTCATCACGTCCATCCACTTCATCATGGACGCGAAGATGCCTTCGGCGGTCGTTTCGTCGGGCGGCATCCTCTTTCGCAAAGACGGCCGCGAAGCGCCGGACACGCTCGACGCGCTCTTCGAGTATCCCGAGGGCTTCAACGTCAATATGGGCTCGACGTTCAATAACGCCTCGACGCCCGAGCAGGGCATGGTGTTCCTGGGAACGCAGGGCTCATTGACGCTCATGGGCGGCGCCATGACCATCGCTGCGGAAAACCCGCGCGAGGGCTATAAGTATTCGATCGACGCCTGGCCGCAAAAGCTGCAAGACGAATTCATGAGCGTGGGCAACCGCCGCGAGGAGGCCAACCCGCCCCTTCGCCTGGAGGGGAACGTCAGCTATCGCGCCGAGGGTCCGGACGCCACGGCTCTGCACATGGCGGAGTTTTTCGATTGCGTGCGCACCCGCAAGCAGTGCTCGGAGAACGCCGAGGTCGGCCACCACGCCGCCGCCGCGGGGCATATGGTGAACCTGTCGTATCGCTCCGGCAAACGCATGCTCTGGGACGCCGCCAGCGGCACCGTGAAGTCGTGAGAGGCAGTGGTAGCCACGGCACCGGTTTTGTGCCTGCTTGCCGCAGGCAGGCCGTGGGCTTTTGTGGTTTTCGATGAAGAACCCACGGCATGGAAAGCATGGCGTGGCTACGAGCTTCCCGTCGCTTTGCCTCCAAGTCAGGTGTAAGATGCTGGGCATCTGTCGGGGGGCTTCCCCCTTAGGCGGGCAGATCTCGGAAAAGGCAGGGCTGACTTACCGGAGGAGCAAGGAAATGACGCTCGAGCAGATACGTCTGGTCCAAGAGAGCTACCAGAAGATTTTCCCGGTGAAAGAGATCACGGCGGAGAGATTTTACGGTCGCCTCTTCCAGTTAGATCCCAGTCTCAGGGCACTCTTCAAGGGCGACATGAAAGAACAGGGGAAGAAGTTCATGGACATGATGGATCTCGTGGTCGGCGGACTGAGCAGCTTTGATGCGGATGTGGTCCCGGCCCTGCGAGGGCTCGGCACGCGGCATTCCGATTACGGGGTCAAGCCCCAACATTACCAAACCGTGAAGCAGGCACTCTTCGGGGCTCTGGAAGAGAGCCTGGCCGGTGACTTCGCGGGAGAGACCGAGCAAGCCTGGGCCGCAACTTACGACCTTCTTGCGCAAGCTATGATCGAGTTGCCTTCCGCGTGACCGCCGGCGACGCGGGCGGGCGCACACCTTGCCGTGGAGGTCTGCGATAGGGGTGGCGCACAGTTTGTGCATTTCAAACTCTGCGGCTCATGGGTTGGGAACCGTCAAAGAACCGCAGAGTTTCTGAGACGCGAAACTCTGCGCTTGTATCTTCCCCAGCGATGTTAGAGAACCTTCTCCGATGGGTGGAGG
>CAZTHM010000330.1:0-4481 GCA_964613505.1 uncultured Acidobacteriota bacterium
ATTCCCATCCCAACGAAAGGACCTCCAGTGTCACTAATCTACTGGACGAGTACACCCCGTTGCTTCCCCTGGGGCTTTCCCCTATAATCAAGAAACCGGTTGCCGTCCGGATTCAGGTTATGCCCGCACATATCATCAAAAAACTCCAAGAGGAGATTCAAGCCTTGGAGTTCGAGCTCCACAGTGAATTGCCGAAGGAATTGAAGCGCGCCCGCGCTCTGGGCGACCTGAGCGAGAACGCCGAATTCCACATGGCCAAGCAGCGCCAGGACTTCGTGGGCGCCCGCCTCATCCAGCTCAAGCAACGCCTGGCGAGCCTCTCGCTGATCAACATGAACAACATCCCCAAAGACCGCATCGCCTTCGGCTCGAAGGTGGTGGTTTACGACGTCGACCGCGACACCGAAGTTGAATACCGCCTGGTGACGAGCGAAGAGGCTGATTTCAGCAAGGGGTTGATTTCTACCACGTCGCCGATTGGGCGCGGGCTCATGGGGAAAAAAGTCGGCGACAGCGTGCAGGTCGCAACGCCCAACGGCGTCCGGGAATTCGAGGTGCGGACTTTAGCGACAATCTTTGACGAGGCATAGCCGGCCGGCACCGCCCCATGACCCGCCGCCCGCGCCTGCCCCCGACCCCAATCCCATGCTCACCCGCCGGATCGGTCAAACCTGTAACCTGCTGCTTAAGGCGATTGTCCGCGCCTTCGCGGCGAGCCGCATCAATCCCAACGCCCTGACGGTGATCGGCTTCCTGCTCAATCTGCTCGCCGCCTACCTCTTCGCCTATGGATATTTCCGCTGGGCGGGTGGGATGGTATTCCTGGCCGGCCTCTTCGATATGCTCGACGGCCGGGTCGCCCGCCTCTCGAATCGGGTGACACAGTTTGGCGGGTTCTTCGACTCGGTCCTCGACCGCTACTCCGACCTTTGCCTGATGATCGGCCTCCTGGTCTTTTACGGCCGCATCAACCGCTTCTGGTATGTCACCCTCGTGGCGCTGGTGATGATTGGTTCCGTCATGGTCAGTTACACTCGCGCCCGCGCCGAGAATCTGATTCCCACCTGCAAGGTCGGCTTCCTCGAGCGCCCGGAGCGCATGGTGCTGATCCTCATCGGCGCCTTCTTTGACCGCATGGCGCCGGTGCTCTGGGTCATCGCCGTGCTCTCCACCCTCACCGTCATCCACCGCGTCGTCTACACCTGGCAAGAAGCGCGCCGGTTGGCCCGTCCCTGAGCGCTCCACGCCGCTGCGTGTCTTCCTGCTCCCGTTTTGCGGGAGAAGGACCCGCTTTTCTACCCCCTCAAAAACTCACGGGATTCCTGGTCGTCCGTCGGCTGACGGGCTGCCCGGAATGCCCACTCCGGCGCGGAGTCAGGGAATCGGCTTCTGCGAGGCGACAATGCCGACGGTCAGGCTGAGTGAAGTCGGCAGCCGAAATGGCCCGATGCCTTCGACGCGCACAGACTTGAAATGCTGCTGGATCAATCGGACCAGGTTCGCATAATCAAAGCCTTTGTGCTCGGACCTGCGAACCCGGTCCAGGCGCCCCAGCAATCCCCACAAGAATTCCGCAGCCGTATAGGGGTAGTAGCGTTCGATATTCATGACGCGCGCGCCGGTGGCTTTGACGAGAAGTGCAAACCCCTTTTCGTTGGGGACGGTAATGAGGAGGTGCCCGTTCAGCTTTTCAGCGAACGCCCGGAGGTAACCCTCGACGACGGGAGTGTCCAGATGCTCCAGCGTTTCCATGCAGATGATGAAGTCGAATTTCTCCGCGAGCTTGGCCACCTCGCGCGGGTCGTTGGATTCGGTGAACGTGTAGTTCTTCTCCGCCGCGAACTTTTGCCGCCCTCGCTCGAGTCCGCCGCCCCAGCCGGCATCGAATCCCGCGTAGCGCCCGACACGCCTCGGAATGTAGCTGAGCGCGCGCCCGTCGTTACATCCGACCTCGAGCACTCTGATTCCGTCAGCTTCCGCCAGCGCCACGAATTTCTTGCGCAGCCACTCGAACCGTCTTCGGTGATGCCGCCCGTAAATGCCTCTCCCAAAGAGCTGCTCGCTGTAGGTCGGCTCGGAAGCTGCTTGTAGGCCGAGTTTGTCTGCCGGACCTTGGCTCGACATCGTGAACCCCGCCCCTCGATAGTCTCACAGTTTTTGTCGGGGAAAGAGCCCCCTCGCGTACTTCGCGATACGCGCCAATGCCCGGCTCACCGCGTCGTCCATACCTGGCAGGAAAACCGCAAACTTCCTGGCCACCCGTGGGGGCGATACATGAATCGCCCCTCCATCGGGCGGACCGCCCCTCCGGTTATTTCGGTGTCGGGGCGAGGCGGGGCCTCGCCCTTCTCTGCCTCTCCCACCGCGCGCGGGCGGCACCGACCGATCGGGAACCGGGGCGCGGAGCCGGCGCGCGAGGTGTTTCAATAGTTGTAAACAGAGCGATGCAGGTTGGGTGAGCTGGCAGGCCCGAACAGGGGCGGACACTTTGTCCGCTTTCTCTCGGGCTTTTTGTTCTTCCGCCTAACCTTTGTATTTTCAGTTGGTTAGAAAGTTAAGAAAAAAGCCACAATGGACTCGAAGCGTGCCTTTTGAGGCGCTCGTCCCGGCGGGATCCGTCTGGTTGCGACCGGATTCGGCTCTTTTCACCCCAGATTTTAGCTTTGTTTTGGGTCTCTTTTCTGGATCAAACTCTTTGTTTTCAATAACATCGCAGCTTTGTTTTCGCCAAATAAACAATCCATTTGTTGCTCCGCCACCCCGCTGCGCGTTCGGGCTAATTGTCCTCCATTTCAAACTTAGTGAACAAAACTTCCCAAATCGCGCCATCGAGTCCGACCCTCATCCTTCCCGCGCCCAGGCACCGGTTCCGCGCGGGACATATCGTAGCCTAATACTCTAGCACAACTCTCCCCGAATGTCAAGAGAAAAATTGTCCCACCGGGCCGGTTGGACGGGGGCATCGCGCCCGGTACGGGAGGGGCAAAGTGGAGCGTCGCCGGCGATGGTTCGTATGTGGGGGCCGCTGTCGGCCAGCTATTTCGCGGCCATGCGGGCCTCGATCTCTTCCACGGTGCGCGGCAGGCGGCGGGTCAAAACTTCGCAGCCGTTTTCGGTAATCAGAATATCGTCTTCGATGCGGATGCCGAGTTTCTCGTCGCGGATGTAGACGCCGGGCTCGATGGTCACCACCATACCGGGTTGCAGCGGCAGGTTGTAATCCGCGGGATCGTGCACGTTCAAGCCGATGTGGTGGCTGAGCCCGTGGATAAAATACTGGCCCAGCGGCTGGCCCTTCAAATCTTTTCCGTGCGTGTTGATGTAATCGTAGGCGATTTCGTGCAACCCCTTGGCTCCCCGACGGCCCAGATACACTCCCGGCTTGGCGGCGGCGATGGCGGCATTGGCGGCGGCGAGAACGATTTCATAGACCTCGCGCTGGCGCGCCGTGAACTTGCCGCTCACCGGCAGCGTGCGCGTGACGTCGGCGGTATAGCCGCCGTAGGCGCCTGCGACGTCCATCACTACCACGTCGCCGTCCGCCATCTGCCTGGAATTCTGGTCGTAGTGCAGAACCGTCGAATAGAATCCTGAGCCCACGATGGGCGGGTAGGCTGACCACTCGCAGCCCCGGCGCTGGTATTCATAAACCATCCGCGCCGCGACTTCGTATTCCCAGATGCCGGGCTCGACGGTCTTCATCGCCGCCAAGTGCGCCTCGACCGATGCTTCCGCGGCTTTGCGGAGCAGGGCGATTTCCCCAGGCGTTTTCACCATGCGCAGACGCGTGAGAATCGGGCGGAAGTCCGCGAACGCCACCAGCGGAGCCGCCTTCTTCAGCCGCGATTGCATGTCCTGGATAAAGTTCTCCTCGCCGCTTTCGGGCTGCGGGGTCATCTCGGTGTAGATCTTGCCGAAACTCTTGAGCGCTTCCTCCAACTCCGATTGGAACAACGTCGAACTCTTGACGATGGGGAAGCCGGTGCGCGCGGTGGCGTCGGCGTCGTCGGGTCCGAGCTTCGGGCCTTCCCAAAGCTCACCGTGATAGCTGCCCGGGCGGTCATCGTGCGGAGGGATGAAGAGGATTTCCCTGTCGATCTCGATGCTCGAGCCGCCGGCGCGCGCGGGCTTGGGCACCAGCATCATCATGGCGCCCGGTTCGTTCCAGCCCGTGAGGTAGTAGAACGTTTCGTTCTGGCGGAACGAGGTGACGCTCGAAGCCACCTCGGCGTCGCCATAGCCGAACATGACGATGACGCCGTCGCCGCCCGTCTCGCGGAGGAGTTTCAAGCGCCGCTCGTGGAACGCCGCCAGCGACTCGCGCTCCCACGCCGCCGCAGGAATCGCCAGAACGCTCGCCAGCGCAACGCCTGCCAGAGACAACCAAAGACCGCGCCGAAGGTTTTGCCCCATCATTCGCCCCCCTGTAAATTGACCTCCCAGCATAACCCTGCCGTCAAGGATATCACCAAGACAGGCTC
>CAZTHM010000331.1:0-4468 GCA_964613505.1 uncultured Acidobacteriota bacterium
CCTGATCTACCTTGACTTATTAAATGGCGCCAACGTGGACTCCTGGGTGCTGCACCACGCCAACGGACTCGGCGGTCCGGCCGCATGGCAACAGCTGGTCACCGGCGGCGCGCCTTCCTCCCTACTCCTGCTTCTCCCTTTATACAGCGCCACCTCCAACCGCTTGACAGCCGTTCGGAACACGCCTTCCGGCGTGGGGGCTGAAGCCTGGGTGCTGACCAACGCCAACGGCGAAAGTGGCGAGTGTGTCCGTCCTCCAACCGGCTTGGTAGGCTGGTGGCCCGGAGACGGGAATGCGAATGAAATCGTCCACGGAAACAACGGCACGCTGGTGGGCGGAGCGACGTTTGCGCCAGGCAAGGTTGGGCAAGCTTTCAGCTTTGATGGCTCTGGTGCCTTTTATTAGCCACGACGATAGTGCCTTTAATTTTATCAAGTGGATCTTCTGGTTTGATAACATTGGACATCGCCAACCGGGTGGTTCTGCGTTGCGGTTTCACATCAACAGCCCGTCCTTGGGTCCTCGCGATCCAGTCGTCTTTCCGTGGAGTCCCACAACCGGACGCTGGTATCACCTTGCAGTTACCAGAAGTGGTTCCACGTACGCCCTCTACATTGATGGCGTTCAGGTGATTTCCGAAACAGATGCGAACACGATTCCCAATCCGAATGCGCCGCTCACCATTGGAAAAGCCGAGGCCTCCTTCTTCAACGGGTTGATCGACGAGGTGGAGATCTTGGACCGAGCCCTCTCCGAAAGTGAAGTCCTGGCCATCTTCAACGCCGGCAGCGCGGGCAAGTGCAAGGGCCTGAACCAGCCGCCGGTGGCGAATGCCGGGCCGGACCAGATGGTGGAATGCAACAGCCACAACGGCACGGCGGTGACGCTGGACGGGTCGGCATCGAGCGATCCGGACAACGACACGCTGACCTACGAGTGGAAAGATGAACTCGGAAGCGTCGTGGGCACCAGTCCTACGGTTAATCTTACTCTGCCATTGGGCCCGTCCACCTTCACACTCATGGTAAACGACGGCAAGGGCGGAACGGCGAGCGACAATGTCATGATCACCGTTCAGGACACCACGCCCCCTAGCCTGACGCTCGTGAAAGATCACTACTCGACGATTCTGCCTGTCGGCACACTGTCAGCGACCGTTGACGTGCTGACCGAATCGGGCGCCGCAGCGACCGACCTCTGCGATCCGAGCCCGGAACTCGTTCCGGCAGGTTCAGCCTCGTATCCGGTGGGCACCACGCACGTCATGATCACCGCTACCGACCATAGCGGCAACTTCAGCCAGATGCCCTTCAGCGTGGAAGTCCTCACCGCCGCGCAGGCGGTTCAATCCTTGTCCACGCTTGTCGCCAGCTACAACCTGCAACAGGGAATCGCCAACTCCCTGGACACTAAACTGCAAAACGCCCAGGCAGCGCTCGTGGCCGCGAACGCCGGGCAACGCCAGGACGCTCAGAACAAAATATTGGCTTTCATTAGCGCGGTCGAGGCCCAGCGAGGAAAGCAATTGACCAGCGCCCAGGCCGATAGCCTCATTGCAGGGGCAATCCGGATTCTTGCTGTGTTGTAGGAGGTGAAGTTCACGCTTTCCTTGGACGGTGAGTTCGGGTGTGACTTGCGCCCTGGCCTTCATGCCAGAGCGCGGCCCCGGCGAACCCGCAATTTTGGTTCGCCGGGGTTTTCTATTTCTTATAAGCCCGCGTCGAGAAAGGGCTCCCGGCGCGAGTGGGATGGTCTACCGACCGGTCGGTTGGGTAGCCGGTTGTCCATCCCCTACCCCCGCCGGGCCTCTCTCCAGCAGAACGACCTATCACGGGATTCCCAAGTGCCGACTCGAGAGAGACTCTCGGGTCGGCGCTTGGTTCTAGCCGCCTTGCTGAGTTCCCGCCGGGGGATTGGGTTTCTCGGACGCCCCCGGGATATTCGGCATCCTGGAGACTTTGCCTTCCATGGCGTCGGTCAACTGAATGTTGTGGTGGGTCAGCGTCGTCCCGGTCGCCTGGAGGAATTGCGTCAGCGCCTTCGAGTAGGTCGAGCGCGCCCGCACTTCGTTGCCTTCGGCGGTGGCTAAGTCACGCTGGGCCTGAATCACCAGGAAGACCGTGGACTCGCCCAACTGGAACTTCTTCTGCTCGGCGTCGAGAGTCTGCTTGGCGAGCGTGACGGCTTTCTGTGCGGCCTGGATTTGCGCCTTTGCCTGGATGACGGCAATCTCGGCGTTGCGGACATCCTGGGCGATCTTGTTCTTCGTCTGCTGCATGTGGGTTTCGCGCTGGCGGCGTTCCAAGCGCGCGCGCGCCGCGTCGGCCTGAGCGGCGCGATTGCGAATCGGGATGGAAAGCGTCATGCCAAAGGAATAGTCGGGGTAATTTCCCCGCCAGGTCTGACCGAGAGCATCGGAGACTCCACCCATGTTGATGTCGAGTGGTGGAACCGTTCCCGTCGAGCCCGCGCACCTGGAACCAAACGCCGTGTAACCCGCCGGGCAGACCGCGCGATTTCCGGACAGGCCGCTGCCAATGTAGGTGGCGAAAATGTTGAGCGAGGGTAGCAGGGAATTACGCCGGGCTTTCACCGTGTAGTCCTGATCGACCATCTTGCGGTCGAGTTGCTCGAGTTCCGGCCGGTTCGCGGCGGCCAAGCGCAAAGCCTCCTCCACCGGCGGAACATCGTCTGTCCTTGGCTCGGGAAGCTTATTCTCGGGGACAATCTTCGCGCTCGCCAGTTCCGGATCGACCTGCTTTGAAAGGGCCGTTTTGATCAGTTCGGCCTGTTGCTGAAGATTGGTTTGGGCGACGATCAGGTCCTGTTGGCGCGCGGCAACTTCCGACTCGGCGCGGACAACTTCGATGGGGGCGAGGGTGCCGATTTCAACCTGCCGCTTGTTGTCCGAGAGGAGCTTCTCGGCCAAGGCAAGGGCCTGTCCGGCCACGCGCACATTCTCCTGAAAAGCCACGTAGTCCCAGTAGAGGTTCAATACCTGGGAAACCGTCGTGATCACCTGCTGGCGGAACACGGAAGCCGCAACCTTCAAGTCGTTTTGCGCGATGCGGATCTGAACAGAATTGGCGCGCCGGCCAAAGCCGTTCAGCAGTGGTTGGGTAAAACCAATCGCCATAAACGTGCTGACTTGAGGGTTGAAGACCGGCGTCAATGAAGTTGTAGTTCCCCGTGAACCACCCGTCACAAATTGAAAGCTGGTTCCAGTTTGAAAGGCCTGGGTATAACCCGTTGTGTAGCTGGTTCCTTGGGATGTGACAAAGGGCACGCCCGTGATCGCCGTGGTGCCCAGGGGCCGGGTGTTGCGGTCCCAGCCCATCGAGAAGAAGACAGACGGATCAAAGGTGCCGCCGCCCAATTCCGTGGCGCTCGCGCCGCCGGAGACTCCTCCCGCGCCGCCGCCCACTCCGCCACCGCCGGCGCTCACACCGCCGCCGAGGGCGCCGGCAAACAGCGCGCCCGATTGGAACGACCCGGCGAAGCCGCGCGCTGCGCCGCCGCCCTGAGTGCGGAGGACGTCCGTCTGAGCGTAGCTGACGTTGTAGCGCGCCACTGCGATGTCCAGGTTGTTCTCCAGCGCCATGGCGATGGCATCCTCAATCGTGAGGTGCAGTTCGCCGTCGCGAATCAGCGAATGCAAACGCTGGGAATTGCTGAACCGAGCTTCTGGGACGGCGGGGCTCATATAGGGGCTAATGACATTGGGAAACCACCGCGACGTCCGGAAGTCAAAGTTCGTCGTGGGGACGGTCGTGGTTTGCTGAGCGACCAGAGGGGCGGCCCCCCAGGCGGTCATCAGAATCACGGCCGCGACGGGCCAGCGGAGGTATCGAGGTTTCATTGCGTGTCCTTCTCCTTGCACATTTGAATTCAACAACTTATTCCGCCTACAGAATATACCTACGAAATTCTACGACGCGGGGTTTCATCGAAAGGATAGGTAGCGACTCTTTGACTTGCGGCGGGCCGGAGGAGTCTTAGGAATGATTGCTCGGGACATCCGCTAGCGCCACTTTCCCGCGGTACCGCAAACCTAGAATTCTCCCCGCAGATTATACAAAAAAGGCAGTTTAGCATCCTTCTGAAGGCCATTCAACGCGTGCCACTCCGGGGTGGGGTGGTCGAGCCATCGAAACTCGAAAATCGAAACTGGAAATTCGAAAGTCGAAACTCGCCATGTGTTCCTAGCACCTAACACCTGAAACCTGACACCTATTCATAACGCAGCGCCACCATCGGATCGACCTTCGTCGCCCGCCGCCCTGTAGCGCCGGCATCTTGCCGGCAGAGGCCGCCGGGACGGCGGCGCTACTCGTAGCGCAAGGCGACCATGGGATCGACCTTCGTCGCCCGGCGGGCAGGGAAATAACAGGCCGCGAGGCCCACGGCGGTCAGCAGCAGAGACACCGCGACGAGCGTCAGCGGGTCGGCGGATTTGATTCCCCAGAT
>CAZTHM010000332.1:0-4460 GCA_964613505.1 uncultured Acidobacteriota bacterium
TAGGGGTCGGAGATGGGCGCGGTATTGACCCAGCTTCCCGTCGACCCTGGCATGAAACCGCCGGGCGCTGTTGAAGGAGCTCCGAAGACCCCGAACATGCTTCCGGTGAAGCTGGGTCCACCCTCGCTGAGGTCGATGGTTCCAGCCCCGGAGCACCCACTGGGCGCCGTGGCGGCGGCGCAGGTCAGGTTAGCGGAATTAACCTGGACGCTCCGAATCGGCCCTCCCACGATCTTAAGCGTGGCGCTGCTCGAGACTTCGAACGGGTGCGTGCAGGTCGGGTTGAGAACGATAATGGGAATCGGCGCTTTCGCCAGCACCAGCCCGCAGGTGGCGCGGGCGCGAACATCTGACGTCGGCCGTAATGTGATCAGGGATGCAAACGTCAGCTTGACCCGGTCGATGATCTCGACTTGCAGAAAAGGAGCAGGCGCCAGACCAGCCGGGGGCGGATCGGGAACGCCCGAACCGGCCATGCAGGTGCGGCAGGGGAAAGTCACCGAAACGCTATTCGAGGGCGTATCTGCCACCAGCCCGCCCCCGGGGTAGCCGTTCAGATTGGCATACCGGCAAGGGGTTGCCGAGGGGGTCGTCAAACAGTTGAAATCCGTCCCCGCGACGAACCCTTGGGTGGATGTTTTCACCAGGACGTTCATGATGCCCGCCTGGCAGGCGGCGTCGGCGGCGCCTTGGGCCATTTGCCGGTGGAACCAGAGGTTCGTCATGTCCACGGCAAAGCCGACAAATCCCAATAGGAAAGCGGCCATAGCGATGACGACGAAAATCGTGACTTGGCCGTCGTCTCGGTACGTACCGCGTGTCGCCAAATTCCTCATTGCTACCCTTCTCATCTTGAAGCCCTTCGCTGGCCTGTAGCGGCGGTCTCTGACCGCCGTCTGCAAACTCGAAAACGGCGGTCAGAGACCGCCGCTACAGTGGGTCAAAAAACTATGCGCCCCTCCGCCGCGGCACGCAGAGTGGGGCGGATATTCAGCGCCGTGTAAGGCACAAAGGTGTAGGCCACCTCGACGCGTACGCGGCTGGGGGGAATGATTTGCCCGTCCGGGTACGTCACGCTGATCGAAATCGCCGAGATATCGTGTAGCGTGAGCCTGGCATAGTCCCGCACCACGGCGCTCACTCTTGTGCCCGTCGTATCAGGGCTCGAGCACTCCGGGGGAGGGCTGGGCCCGCTGCAGTTTGTGCTCCCCCCACCGCCGTGGACAATGGCGTAGCGCACGCCCTCCTTGGCCGCGTCCGAGAGCACATTCATGGTGTGCACCACCATGATCATCTCCCACATTCCGAAGATCAGGAAAATGACCGTCAAGAAGGAGAGAATGAATTCGATTTGGACTGCGCCCTTGTCTCCGGCGCGAAATCCTCTTCGTCGCTGGTAGGCCTTGGACCGGGCTGTCATCGCGGGGAGTCTCATCCTTACATCTCCCGCATCGAAACCTGGCGGTGCATGTTCAGCGAAGGCAACAGAGCCAGGCTGATGGGGCCCGCCGGGGTCGGCAGAACAAACGACGGAATGATCGGTGTGAGCCGGTAAACCACGTCCACGCGTGCCAGGCGGAAGAGCGGCGCCTCGGGGTCCGGCGCCGGTGTGTACGACGGGGCTCCCGAAGGATATTTGACGCAGGCGGTCGTCTGGCTGGAGCCTGTTCCCACAGGCGCTCCGACCTTGGTGCTGCACACCTGGACCGTGGCGCTGGAGGACCCGCTCAGGACTCCGCGCATGTCCTCATAGGTTACGAAACTGATCGACGTGGGAGTGGCGGCCGGCCCAGGGAAAGGATAGTCCAATGTCTGCGGCGTCGAGGGACCCAGGATTGCGTATTGGACCCCACTTCGCGGCGCGGCCGCTAAGTTCACCGCCACGAAAAAGAAATATCCGAAGTTGATGGCGTTGAAGGTCAGTAGCAAGAGCACGGGGAGAAGCAAGGCGGTCTCAATCAGACTCTGCCCGCTCTCGACACGCCAAGCCCTGGAAAGAAACCTTGCCCTCATTTGACCACCACCCCGCTGTTCACGAACCAATCGCGCTGAACTTCCTTGCGTACCATGATAGGATTCGGTGCCTAGCATGTCAAGGTTAGGGAGCAATTCGACCCTCGCCCATTCCTGACCCGATCTTTGAGTTTGGGACTCATGGCCGCTGCGATCCTGAATCCCTGCTCGTCTCACCTTAACACTCCTTAAATCTCGAACCCTCCATGGAGCCTTGATACGGTTTTACAACCATCCCCGCCAGGTGTCAATGTTACTTTGGGACTATGCCGGGGGCAAGTCGGTCTCCAGAGCGACAAGTCTTTTCTTGCTTACAGGCTCAACACGCATCGAAGTTTTTCCGGCCTCTGTGGATCTTATAAAGTCTGCAAGTCATTTATTTTTATGATGATGGAATGATCCCATAAACGACGGGCGATATGCGTTGGGGATTCAAAAATGATCAACCTCCGGATTTGTCAGACAAAGCGTAATCCAGCATAGAAGTAAGTGCAACTCGTTTCACATTGGAGTGCAACTGTAACGAGTTTACCATTAAGTCGTAGTTAATTCTTCACGCCGAGCGCGGAAAAACGTACGCTGACCAACATAAAGTTTCTTCTTGTCATGGCGCGATTCATGGACTAGTGTGCAGCATCGGCGCGCTGGGGGCGACGTGACCCCAATGGCGGCGGACGATTTCTCCCGGTAACTCGTCCAAGCGCGCAAGAAGATTCCCCAGCTTGCCGGATGAGGTCGGCTCGGATGTGGCGCGAGAAGCTTCGCACGATCTTTTCCTTCCATGTGGCGCTAGGCTCGATCCTGGCCCTTTGGGTTTTCATCGGGGCGGGCGACGCCATTTGGGACTCTGACATCTGGTGGCACCTGCGCAACGCTGATTACCTCCTCAGGCGCGGGAGTTTTCCCCAGGTCGACATGTTTTCTTTCACCGTCCCCGGCCATCCGTGGATGAACCACGAATGGCTGGCGGAGGTTCCCTATCTCCTGGCGTGGCGCGCCAGCGGGTTGATGGGGATTTATCTGCTCTTTCTCTCGCTCCTGGTCATCAATCTCCTCGGCATCTACTACCTGGCGTGCAAAGCCGGCGGCAACGTCAAGGCCGCATTCCTGGTGACCTGCTACGCGATGTTCCTGACGGTGGTTTCGTTCGGCCCGCGCACAATTCTTTTTGGCTACATCTTTTTGATGATTCTGATCCTGCTGCTGCGGCGCTACCGGACGACGGGCCAGGCGCCGTTGTGGATCATTCCTCCCTTTTTCTGTCTGTGGATCAACACCCATGGCTCGTGGCTGCTCGGGGTGATTATTTTCGGCCTGATAATCGCCTCAGGAATGGTCAGGGGCCAGTGGGGACGCGTCGAGGCGGAGCGCTGGACGCCCGCGCAGTTGCGGCGCCTGCTGATTACGCTGGGCGCATCGGTGGCGGCCCTGTTTGTGAATCCCTTTACTTACCGACTGGCCTTCTATCCCTTCGACCTCGCCTTCCGGCAGAAATTGAACATCGCCGTGGTGGACGAATGGTCCTCCGTAGATTTTCACGACGCGCGCGGCAAGGTGGTGTTGATCCTGCTCGCGGCGGTGCTGCTTGCCGCGCTATTCAGCCGCGTCCGCTGGAAGCTGGAGGAACTGGCTCTCGCCGCGTTCGGCCTCTATGCCGGGCTCATTCACATTCGCTTTCTTTTTCTCACCGCAATTCTCTTGGTTCCGCTGCTGGCGCGGATGCTGGATTTCCTGCCTCCCTACCAGCGGGAGGTCGACAAGCCCGCGCTCAACGCGGTGATTGTGGGCATCGTCGTCCTGATTGCTTTCTATCGGTTTCCCTCTCGCGCCGACCTGGACGAGGTCATCGTCAAGAGATTCCCCGTCAACGCTCTCAAATTCGTAAAGGAGCATGGACTCGAGGGTCGCATCTTCAACCGTTACATGTGGGGCGGCTATTTGATCTGGTATCACCCCGAGGTGAAAACCTTCATCGACAGCCGGACGGACATCTTCGAGTACGCCGGAGTCTTGCAGGACTACATGGACACTGAGACCATCAAGAAGCCTCTGGAGGTCCTGGACAAATACCAGATTCGTTACGTCCTGGTCCCGCCCGATTACCCCCTGGCTTATCTGCTCAAGAACCACGCGGCTTGGCGCCAAATCTACGGCGACTCGACCAGCGTGATTCTTGAACGGGCAACGCCGGCCCCGGCCGCCGCGACCGCTCTGGGTGAGGGCCAGCGCAGTAACCCATGAGCGACGTACCCGCAGCAATCTCCACCGGCGTGAGCAACCGCAAGAAGACCCTGCTCGGCTTCTCGGCCGTCGTCCTTGCCCTCGCCTTCGCAGGCTGGAATCTCAGTGGGTGGCCGGCCAAGCTGCGCTACCCCGGCGAGCTCAACTTCATCGAGGGAATGCCTCTGGCGGAGATGATCCATCTGCGCCAGGGGGTTCCGATTTAT
>CAZTHM010000333.1:0-4455 GCA_964613505.1 uncultured Acidobacteriota bacterium
TGGTAGACTGTCCTATGCCAAACGAAGGCAGGGCCGGAATGGAGAGGACCAGAAGTGCCGCAGCTAGCCAAATCTGATAGTACAAGCGTGCAACTCTTTGTCTACCCATGGCCCTGGGCAGCCTCTTGGCCTGGGTCCAGTACCATACTCTAGCCCGAAGGTGAGGTTCCGAACAGTCCGCGGCTTTCGGGGGAACAATCTCGGACGGCCATCCCCGGGCTACCAATGTTTATTGCCCGACGCGCCGTGGGTGACCGGCGTTGCGTTCGGCCCACGTAGCGCGTAGGTTGATGGCAGGTCGCGCCTGCGGCGTCCGTTTCTCTCGGATCGATACATTTTCGTGACGGTGAAAGTGCTCAACGGGAATTTCCGTTCTGACTTCCCAGCCGAGTGATTAATGTACACCTGACCGGCTCAGTATGCAACGCTCCAGCCCAGAGAATAGTGACCAGTGGCAAGTGACCCTTCGACGCGCTCAGGGCCGTGAGCCCCTCGACTTCACTCGGGACGGTGAGCATGTCGAACCGCGAAGTCGAACGGCTAGTGAAGAGCAAAGGACAGGGGCTGGGGGCTAGAGGAAAGCAGACTACGCCATCTTAGTGGTCAAGGCCGATAGTGCCGCGATTCGGACAAAATGTCACTACAGGCCGAAAGCCTGATCCGCTGCCCACGCGTCCTTTCAAGGCGAACGAGCTATCACGGGATTCAGGCTAGCCATTCAGTTCCCACTCACCACCAGGTCTGAGCTAGAATCTCCGCACCCAAGCCGCCTCGCACCGGGAAGTGGGTAGCCACTGTCAATCCGTCAGCCGACGGATTGACTGTGGGCCTTTCCCATCGACAAGAACCCACGGTCAGGAAGGCGCTGACCGTGGCTACCACTCGGATCGACTAAGTTGGGGGAGGTTTCATGAACGGCATACCGGTGCTGCAGGTGCGAGCCGACTGCATCGCGCGCGCCTGGGAAGAATCGCTGATCGAGCTGCACCGGAATGGGTGCAGCATCCAAACTCAATACGACAAGCCTGACGATCCCCCCAGCAAAGACGCCACGATGATCATCACCATCGACGATCCGCTGAGCGAGCCGATGATCCATCGCGATTTTCCGGGCGGGCCGGAGGACTTGCAGGAATACGTGATGGAAGTCTGCGAAGGAATCAAAGACCACTTGGTCCGCGACCGCTCGAACCCCGACGACCAGCGCTGGGAATACACCTACCATCAGCGGCTGTTTGCTTACGAGGTCCCGACGCTCGCGGCCATCGACCAGATCGAAATCCTCTGCCGGAAACTGGCGGAGGCTCCTCACACGCGCCGTGCGCAGGCCATCACTTGGAAGGTTTGGGAAGATAACGATTGCTACGATCCCGCCTGCCTGCAAAGCGTCTGGTGCCGGATCGTTGAGGAGAATGGCGAGCAAGTGCTCAGCATGAATGTGCGTTTTCGCTCTAACGACGCTTACAAAGCCGCGTTCATGAATATCTTCGCGCTCGTGGAACTGCAAAGGAGAATCGCCCAGCGCGTGACTGAGCTTTCCGGGAAAACCGTCAAGGTCGGCCGCTATTGCCATATGGCCGACAGCTATCACCTCTACGGGTCCTACTTCAAGGAGTTCGCGGACCGGTTCTTGCGTTCACTCGAGCGGCGCAGCTTCGAACAGCGCACCATGCGTTACGACGACCTGCGCGAGATGATGGAACAAGCGCGCCCCGCCATCCAGGAAAAAGCCCGGCGCATGGGAAGCACGGGACCGCAACGGGTCTGACTTGACAGGGCGAACCATCTCGACCCGAGCCGAGAAAATACGACATGATGTCCATCCGCATTCCTAACCTCAGAAATCCCTTGCACTTTGGCACGGGAGGTGCCAAGAAAGTACGCCGATGGTGTACACAGGGAGGGGAAAATGTCCGATTTATCGAAGTTGACCGAAGCCATCTCGACCGGGGATGCCAAAGCGGCGGTCGCCATCACCCAGCAGGCGCTGGCGGAGAATGTTGATCCGCAGGAGTTGGTAACGAACTACATGATCCCCGCCATGGACGAGATGGGGCGCCGGTTTGAAACCGGTGATTGCTTCGTGCCCGAGCTCCTGATTTCAGCGCGCGCCATGAAAGCCTCGCTGGCGTTGATCCGTCCCCTGCTCGCGGCGCGCGGGGCCGAGTCCGCAGGACACATCCTGATCGGCACGATAAAGGGCGACCTGCACGATATCGGCAAGAACCTGGTCGCGTCGATGCTGGAAGGAGCGGGCTTCGATGTTGTGGACATGGGTGTTGACGTGGGGCCCGAAAGGATCCTTGCCGCGCTTCAAGTCAAGAAGGCCGACGTCGTTGCCCTCTCCGCGCTGCTGACGACGACCATGCCCTACATGCGGACCGTGATCGACGAACTCAAGAAGGCGGGCGTGCGCGAGCAGATCAAAGTCATCGTCGGTGGCGCTCCGGTCACGCAGCGGTTTGCGGATGAGATCGGCGCCGACGGTTACAGCGACAACGCTAACGGCGCGGTCAGCCTGGCCCGCCGGCTGGTGGCAGCGTAACCAGTCTGCCAGAGGCCCCACCTGATTAACAGGGGCTATCAGCTCGCAGAAATTCTGCCGCGTGCCACTTGGACGCAGCGCTTGTCTCGCTTCGCGCATCGCCACTTGATTGCGCCGGACTCTTATGTGGCCCGGTTTGTTGCCTCGCGGCTCAGACCGGACGATCGAGCGTCTAACGGAGACGCTTGGCGCCACGGGTTTTGGTCCAAGTTGCTCGCGCCCTCCGTGCTTTACCGCAAGGCCACGCTGGGATGTGTGAGTTGTGGCGACTGCCTTCAGGAGCATTTGAACCACGCAGGCGGCTCGATGAGCATGTGCTACAAGGAACTGCGCAACGGACCCTGCGGCGGCTCGCGAGTGGACGGGACCTGCGAGGCGCGCCCGGACTTGCCCTGCGTGTGGAACTTTGCGTCGGTCCTAGGAAACGGCGGTTGAGTTTTGAAAGGAGGTCTTGCCCGATGTTTACCATTAAGTTAGTTGCATCACGGTTGCTCAGGCGCAGTCTTATCGTTATGGCGTTGACAGCTCTGCTAGCGAGCGCAACAGCCCGCGCGGAGTTTAAGCCCGGCGATATCGTGCCTGCATTCTCACTAGAGGCAGCGGACGGGTTACCACTCTCGGTCACCCGGCGCGAGGGCAACGTGTTCCTCATTCACGGCACAAAGAGGCTGAGGCCCAAGCTGCTCGTGATTCATCTACTCCAGCCTGACTGCCTACAGTGTCGGGCGCAGATGAGGGCTCTCGAGGGACTGTATCAGGAGTTCGGCAGATCCGGCGTCGTCGTGGTCGGCATTGCCCACCGCGGCGACATACAACGGGTACGGGCCTTGGCGCGCGAGATCGGGGTTACATTCCCTCTGGCCGCCGGCACGGGATCCCAGCTTGCCAAACAATTCGCCGCTGGCGATACGTTAGGAATCGCTGATAGCGGGGGCGTAATGCGCTTTGCGCAAGTCGGCTACGGCCAAGGTGACGAAAAGGTCTGGCGGGAAAACATCACGCTGCTGCTCGCGGGCAAGCCCGTGCGGGAACAGACGCTTGCTCGCACTCGACTCCGGGTCGGTGACCAATTGCCAGCAATCAGACTCGATTCGCTTATAAGCGGCAAGCCGATGGCGCTTACGGGTGAGGGCGGTCTCCTTACTTTCCGTGACGAGGCGGGGACAGTTATTCATCCGAAGGCTGCGGTCGGCTTTTTCTCGCGCCTTTGAGAGTTTTCGCGCGAGGAGATGGTCCATCTCCAAAAATTCCACGAACGGTACGGGAAAGATAACCTGCTGGTGTTCGCGATTTCGATGTTTCCCTACCCCGACCAAGCCCGCAAAGCGACCGAGCAATTAGGAGTGACCTACCCAGTCTTCGACGGCCATGGTTCCGATTTGGGCAAGCAATATGCCTACGGCTGACCCGCATACATTTTGGACGCCGGAGGCGTCATCAAGTACACCCAGGTGGGGTTTGAGGCAGGCGACGAAAGGAAGTACGAAAAGATTATTAAACAGGTTCTGCGCTGACGGAACATCCCATATATGGTAGCCCGGCGTGATAAAATCCGGGCGTATTCCAGCCGTCGGCTTTCCTGCTACGCCACCGTAAGATCGCCAAACACCCCCCCGGTTACGAAGGGTGTTGCCGAGTCCATAAAGGGCGTGGTGCATAATCACATTCACCGTCCACGTGCTGATTCTCGTTCCGGGGTTCTTTGTCTTGATGATGAAATAGCGCGCCCGGCGGCGCGGGACGCTGACACTCTCCGGTGAGACGGCAGCCGAGGCGCTCTTGGGCCGCGACGAATACTGTGTCGCCTATCTGCGGGCATTCCGCGATGGGAAGCTGGAGCTGAAAGCGGCCTGAGGCGGGGCAAAGGGAGTACAATCCGCAACCCTGAGCGGCGCGCCAGGCCCATCCTC
>CAZTHM010000334.1:0-4453 GCA_964613505.1 uncultured Acidobacteriota bacterium
ACCGGAGGCGCCAAATACTTTTCGCGCCCCCGAAGAGCAGGACTGGGTGCTCCTGCTGCGGCGCAAAGATTAACCCATTGGCCGCGGCGCAGCTCTCGCGAAGTCTGATTAATCTGAGGACCTGCGAGGGCCACGGCCTTCGGCAAAGAGAACGCGAATTGAAGCGACGAGACTGCCTCACGAAATCTGTGCGCGCCTTCATCGGCGGAGCATCGGCGCTTCCTGCCTTGATGGGTGTGGCTGCTCCCTTTGCGCCACCCATGCCGGCGCCGCAAATTCCCGGGAGGGGCTTTGCGCGCACGCCGGCCAAGGGGCCGCTCAAGGTTCACGCCGCCAACCCGCGCTACTTCACCGACGGCAGCGGGCAGCCGGTTTTTCTCACGGGTTCGCATACCTGGGCGGGTCTTCAAGATATGGGCCTGCCGCCCTTGCAGCCGTTCGCGTGGCTTGAGTTTCTGGATATGCTGCTCGATCATAATCACAATTGTACAAAGTTGTGGATCTGGGTACAGGCCGAAGGCGGCCCTTGGACCGATGACAAGATCCAGTTCGACCCGCTTCCTTATCTGCGGACCGGCCCGGGCACGGCGATGGACGGGAAGCCGAAATTCGATTTGACGAAGTTCAACGAAGCGTTCTTCGAGCGCTTGCGCTCCCGGAGCATCGAGGCCGGAGATCGGGGGATTTACGTTTGCATCCAGCTCTTTCTTCCTGGCGCGAGCGAAAAGCGCGGCGGGCCGTGCGATCCCTGGCCGGGACATCCTTACAACCTCCGGAATAACATCAACGGTTTCGACGGAGAAAAACCGGGAACCTCGACGGTCGATCTCGATCGCCCCGAAGTGCGCGCCATGCAGGCTGCCTACATGCGCAGGGTTATCGACACAGTGAGCGACCTCGACAACGTGTTCTTCGAAGCGGTCGGCGAGGGCGGGCGCAAGGATTGGGATTGGTGGGTGGTTAACTATGTGCATGATTATGAGAAGGGTAAAAGCAAGCAACATCCTGTCGGCCTGACCGGCGGTGGCGCGGAGAATCTCGCGGAGATGCTCGCGAGCGCCGCCGATTGGATTGGCGCGGGCTGGAACGACGGCCAATTCAAAACCAACCCGCCCGCCTGGGACGGGAAGAAAGTGAGTATCCTGGATACCGACCATATCTGGGGACATGGTGGAACTTCATCGTGGGCTTGGAAGTGTTTCTTGCGAGGGCATAACACCTGGCTGATGGATGCGTGGTCGCCGCTTCCGGGGCGGGCGTGCGGCAGCGCCAACTGGCTGGCACGCCCCGGCTCTCCCGACCGCGACGTGAACCGCCGCGAGCATTGGACGTGGGAACCGGTTCGCATGGCGATGGGGAACACGCGGGCCTATGCCTTGCGGGTCAACTTGATGTCCATGAAGCCGCACAATGAACTGGCCTCCACGGAATACTGCCTGGCCAATCCGCCGTGGGAATATCTCGTGTACTTGCCGGAAGGTGATGAGGTGGCGCTGGACTTAAAATCGTCGGTCGGCACATTGGCAGTGGAATGGATGCGTCCCGTTGAAGGAACCATCTTTCGTGGGGGAACCGTCAGTGGAGGCGCCAAGCTCAACTTCGCCGCGCCCTTCGCTGGCGCCGCCATCCTGTACGTCAAGAAAGTGTGAGGACGAGCGCCCAGAGGCCGCCGCTTGAGGGCCATTCATCAAAATGGAGGGAATCATGAATCGTCGTAGGTTTTTGACCAAGACAATGGCGAGTGGGGCGGCTCTCGTGGCTTTCTCTTCGCAAGCGGAAGGAGGCGAGAAGTCGGCCAAGGCGCATCAGGTTCCGGGTTACGATCCCAAGCCTGCGCCCGCCAATGGGCCTCTGCGAGTGCATCCCACGAATCCCCGCTATTTCGCGGACGCCAGCGGCAAGGCAATCTTTCTGACCGGCGCGCACACTTGGGCCAACTTTCAGGATATCGGGATTGCTCCTCTTCAGCGCTTTGATTGGCCCGCTTACATCGACATGATGGTAAAGCACAACCACAACTTTATGCGCTTCTGGCACTGGATGCAGGCAGCCTACGCTCCCTGGACGGACGAGAAGATGCTTGTTGATCCGCTGCCTTACCTGCGCACGGGGCCAGGCACGGCGAAGGACGGCTTGCCCAAGTTCGACCTTTCGAAATTCAACCCCGCCTACTTCGAGCGCATGCACACGCGCATCGCCGAAGCGCGCGACCACGGCATCTACGCCGCCGTTCAACTGTTCCAGAGTTTCAGCGAGAAGAAGGATGGAGGTCCGTGTGATCCTTGGGTGGCGCACCCTTACAATGGCGCGAACAACATCAACGGTTTCGATGGCGAAAAACCCGCAACCGGAATGGTCGATATGGACCGCTCCGACGTCCGCGAAGTTCAGGGGAAGTATCTTCAGAGGATCGTTGATACGGTCCAGGACCTCGACAACGTCCTCTACGAAGTGATCAACGAGGGCGGGAACAAGGACTGGGACTGGTGGGTCGTGAATTTCATGCACGAGCAGGAAGGGAAGAGAGGGAAGGTCCATCCCATGGGGTTGACGGGTTGGAACGCCGAGACGGTCGAACAGTTGCGCAACAGTCCGGCGGAGTGGATTTCCATCGGTTCCGACGCCGGAGCGTTCTGGAAAACCGACCCGCCCGCCTGGGACGGAAAGAAAGTGAGCGTGTGCGATACCGATCACCTGTGGGGGCACGGCGGCACCCCGTCGTGGGCGTGGAAGTGCTTTGTCCGAGGGCACAACACCCTGCTGATGGATTCATGGGATGCGATTCCCGGTCGGCCCTGCGGACAAGTGAATTGGGCGTCGCGGCCGGGGTATCCGACACGCGATCTGAATCGTCGCGATGATTGGACCTGGGAACCCGTGCGCAAGGCCATCGGCAACACGCGCACGCTGGCGAAACGAGTCGACCTAGCAGCGATGGTCCCCCACGATGAGCTTGCCACCAGCAAATACTGCCTGGCGAATCCGGGCGCGGAATATATCATCTATCTTCCCGAGGGTGACGAAGTCACTCTGGACCTGACTACGGCGCCGGGGACCTTCACCGTGGGATGGATGGACCCAGTGGAAGGTACGATCACTCCGGGCGGAACCGCCCAGGGCGGTGGTAAACCCAATTTCGCCGTGCCGTTTCCGGGCGCGGCGGCGCTCTATCTGCGCAAGGCATAGGTGGGCGCTGTCCGCGATGTTAATCAGTCAGGTAAATGTCAATTATAGGTTACAAGGAGTTGATACATGCATCGAAGAACCGAGATCGTTAGCTCAAATCTCCGGAGTGCGGTGGTCGCCGCGCTTCTAATGAGCGCGGGAGCCGCCAGTGCGGCCCTGGCGTCTCCGGTAAACGTCAGTTTCTCGCAATCGGCCGCAAGCGTCGACGCCTACGATTTCGTGGAAGTGACGATCAACGTGGCATCTCCGGACGCGAAGAATCCGTTTACGGACGCCGCGGTGGAAGCGCAATTTGGCAAGACGGGCGAAAGCAAGCGACTCTCCGTGGACGGCTTTTGCGACTTCCCCGATGGCAGCGTCTTCCGAGTGCGCTTCATGCCCTGGGCGCCGGGCGAATACACTTACTCGATCACCTATCGCCAGGGCGCATTTACGAAGACTCAAACGGGGACCTTCCGCGCTACCGACGGCCACCGGCGCGGCCCCATGCGTGTGGACCCTAAGTACCCCTGGCATTTCATCTGGGAAGGAACGGGTGAACATTACTTCTTCAACGGCACCACGGCCTTCTGGTTGATGGGCTGGCGCGAGGATCGCATCATCAACAACATCATCGACCGTGTGCGCGGGATGAAGGTCAACCGAATCCGCGCGCTGATCGCGGGCGCCACCGACATCCTCTGGGGCGAGCCGGTGATGCCGGGTGGGAGTTTCACGACCTTTTTGCGGCCCTGGCCTGCCGAGAGGCCTGAGAGTCTCGACCGTCCTGGGATTGATTTCACGCGCTTCAATATTCCCTACTGGCAGAAATGGGACCGCATGATGCGTTACGCCTGGGAGCGCGACGTGATTATCTCCGCCATCCTCGATATTTCCACGCATCATGCCCAGCCGGGAGTGGGCAGCGAGGACGAGCGCCGTTACATTCGATACGCAGTGGCGCGCCTGAGCGCGTTCTCCAACCTTACCTACGACCTTGGTGACGACCTCGACAGCTACCGCGACGAGAAGTGGGCGCACGAGACGGGGACGCTGATCATGGGCTGGGATCCTTACCAGCGCCTTGCCACCAGCCATCCGGTGCATCGCAAGAATCAGGACCGGGCATCCGACTGGTTTGGGTTTACATCCATCCAGAATTGGTCACATCAGCAACACGCTTTGATGCTCGAGGAGCGGGAGATCCAGAAAAGGACCGGGCGAATCATTCCCCAGGCCAATGAGGAGTACGGATACGAAGACCACTACCCGCACTGGGGGCCGGCAC
>CAZTHM010000335.1:0-4051 GCA_964613505.1 uncultured Acidobacteriota bacterium
AGCGGGATGTCGCCGAAGTAAACTTCCTGCTCCTTGATGTCGCGGATGCTTTTGTGGCCGGTCTCGGGGTCCTTGTCGTAGATGGTCAGACGAATGGTAACCTTTAAGGGAGCGGCAAAGGTCATACCGCGTTCCTGGCACTCAGTGACGTCGTACTTCAACTGTAGCGCCACCGGGTCGCCGCACTTGTTACAGAATGTCACCACGTTCTTGTTGAAACGTCCGCATTTGGCGCAAAGAACGTCCCCGACCTTGAAGGGGTCGGTGATGACCGTGTTGCCGCAGAATTTGCACGTGCTGCGGCGGTGGTGCAATCCGCGGAGGTTGCTGCATTTGCATTCCCAGTTCCCGATGGAGTAATCCACAAAATCCAGTTGCGAGATACCCCGAAAATCGGTGATGGGGAAGACGGAATTAAACACCGACTGCAATCCCACGTCTTCCCGCTCCGAGGGGAGCAGCTCCATCTGCAGGAACCGCTCGTAGGAGCGCCGCTGGACCTCGATCAAGTTGGGAATCCTGATGACGGTCGGAATCTTGGAGAAATTGATGCGCTGGCGAACCACGCCTTTACTGCCGTTGGGCATTCCTTCTGCTCCTTGCTTGAGGTTTCAGAACTACTGGAGTCAATGACGACACGAAGGCCTTATTGGTTTTGATGCACACTTCGAGCGCGAGGATGCAAAGACCGTTTGGAGGCCGCCCGGCACTCCCCAAGGTGGTCGGAACCTCTCGCTCGTGAGGACACTCCGTTTTCCTCCCACGCCGGAAGGAAACGCGCGCCGGACTTCGGCTCGGAAGTCCGGCGGGATTAGAAGATTACTTCACTTCCACGGTCGCGCCGGCATCGGTGAACTTTTTCTTGATGTTCTCCGCTTCGTCCTTGCTCACGCCTTCCTTGATGGGCTTGGGCGCGCCATCCACCAGATCCTTGGCCTCTTTCAGGCCCAGGCTGGTAACCTCGCGGACCGCCTTGATGACGTTGATCTTGTTGGCGCCCACGGCGGTGAGCACGACGCTGAATTCCGTCTGCTCCTCCGCGGGAGCGGCGCCGGCCGCAGCCGCACCGCCCGCCGCGCCTGCCACCACCACCGGGGCAGCGGCGGCTGCCGAGACCCCGAGGGTTTCTTCCAGGCGCTTCACGAGTTCGGCTGCCTCCAGAAGCGACAGCCCCTTGATATCATCCACCAGCTTTTCTACCCGTTCAGACATCGTTTTGTTTTCCTCCTGAGAATCTTGCCGTAGGAGCCGGCCCCCTCCGAGTGAAACCCGACCCCGCGCGGGCGGCTAGCTGCCCGCCGCTTCTTGGAACTTGTTTTCCTTTACGGCTTGCTGAATACAGAATGCCAGATTGCGTGCTACCCCCGAAAGCGTTGCTGCCACTCGTTGGGCGGGCGAGTTGATTAAGAAAAGCACCTTCGCGAACAGTTCATCGCGCGAGGGCAGGCTGGCGATCACGCCCAGGTCGGCCATTGCCACGACCCGTCCTTCGACCACTCCCGCCTTGAACACCAAGGTGGGATTCTCCTTGGCGTAAGCGCTGAGAGCCTTCGCCAGGGCAACCGGGTCCGACTCGGTAATCGCCAGGGAAGTCGTGCCGCGGAGTTTCTGCGCCACCGGTTCCGCCGACGTGCCCTTTGCTGCGCGTTCGATCAAGCTGTTCTTTATGACCTTGTATCGAGCTCCGGTTTGCGCCACTTTGCGGCGCAGGTCGCTGTCCTGAGCCACGGTGATCCCTTCGAAGCTCGAAAGGAACACGGTCGGGGCTTTCAGCAGCTCTTGGTGCAGCGCTTCGGCTTGTTTCCGTTTCTCATCCCGCTTCATGCCCACTCCCCCATGAACCTGAAACTAAGCAGCCTCGACGGAAGCCAGGTCGATCGCCAAACCGGGCCCCATCGTCGAAGAGATAACAATGCTGCGCACGTAGCGCCCCTTGGCGGAGGCGGGTTTGGCTTTCAAGACGCTTTGAATCAGAGCGTGTGCGTTCTCGGCCAGTTTGTCGGCGTCAAATGAAACCTTGCCCACCGCGCAATGAATGATTCCGGTTTTGTCGACGCGGAACTCGACCTTGCCGGCCTTGACCTCGCGAACCGCCTTGGCCACATCCAGAGTGACCGTACCGGTCTTGGGGTTCGGCATCAAGCCCCTCGGGCCGAGTATCTTGCCTAACTTTCCCACGGACTTCATCATGTCCGGGGTGGCCACGACAGCGTCAAAATCCATCCACCCACCTTGGATCTTCTGCACGATGTCGTCGCCACCGACTTCGTCGGCGCCCGCCTCGCGCCCCTCGCGAACCTTGTCGCCGGAGGCGATGACGATCACACGCTTGGTCTTGCCCAGACCGTGCGGTAGGACGACCGTGCCGCGCACCATCTGGTCGGCGTGCTTGGGATCCACGCCCAGCCGCATCGCGACTTCGACGGTCTCATCGAATTTGGCGAACGCCGCCTTCTTCACCACCGGCATCGCATCGCCCAGCGTGTACGCGGGTTTGTCCACCAACTGGGCAGACGCCTGATACTTTTTTCCTGCTTTCGCCATTCTTCTGCTCCGCAGAGAAACTGGAAACTAGAAATTGGAAACTGGTCACTTCCCGGCAATCTCTGGTTTCAAGTTTCTAGTTTCGAGTTTCCAATTACGGTACGACTTCAATGCCCATACTGCGTGCCGTGCCTCGGACGGTGGCGACGGCGGCCGCCAAGTCGCGCGCGTTCAGGTCCGGCAACTTCTGCTTGGCGATATCCTCGACCTGCCTTTCAGTCACCTTGCCAACCTTGTTCTTGTTGGGCTCGCCGGAGCCCTTGGCGACTCCCGCCGCTCGCTTCAGGAGAATTGAAGCCGGCGGCGTCTTGGTGATGAAAGAGAAGGTCCGGTCATGATACACCGTGATGACGATGGGGATGATCAACCCTTCCTGGTCTTTCGCCGAGGTCTTGGCATTGAACGCTTTGCAGAACTCCATGATGTTGACGCCGTGCTGGCCGAGCGCCGGACCCACGGGAGGGGCCGGAGTCGCCTTCCCCGCCCCAATCTGGAGCTTGACCATTGCTGTGACTCGCTTCGCCATTTTCCTTGTCCTCGCCTTACTGCTTTTCCACCTGATAGAAATCCAGTTCGACAGGGGTTGAGCGCCCGAAGATGGTCACCATCACGCGCAGGGTGGAGCGGTCGTCGTTGATCTCATCCACGAAGCCGGTGAAGTCCTTGAAGGGCCCCTCTGTAATTTTGACGTTCTCGCCGCGCTCAAACTTCAGCTTCGGCTTGGGATGTTCCGCTGCGACTTCCACGCGATGCAGGATTCGGTCGACTTCTTCCTCCGTCAGCGGCGCCGGCAACTGGCCCGAGCCCACAAAGCCTGTGACGCGGGGCGTCGAGCGCACCATGTGCCACGTGTCGTTGTTCATATCCATCTCGACCAGCACGTAGCCGGGGTAGAAGAGCTTGGACGTGACAACCTTCTTGCCGCCCCGCATCTCGAGTACGTCCTCGGTGGGGATCATCACCTCACCGAACTGGCCGCTCAGCCCCCCCGCCTCGATTCGGCTCTTCAGGGTCTCAGCGACTTTCTTTTCGAATCCCGAGTAGGTATGAATGATGTACCAGTTCTTGGCCATGCCCAGCTTTCTTGGAGGATTCTCGGTTAAACCAACGCCCGCCCACCAGCGGGACTTCATCACCGCCCCAGGAAGTGCTTGAGGATTCGCCCGATCAGAACGGAAAAAGCGTTGTCGGTAACCCAGAAATAGAGTCCAAATAGAAATGTCGTCAGGATTACCATCAGGGTCGTGCCGTATATTTCCTGCTTCCCCGGCCAGGTAACCCGCTTCATCTCGCTGCGCACTTCCGTAAAATAGTCACGCAGCCGTTGCAGGAAGTTCTTGGAAATCCCGATTTCTTCCGCCATCGCTTTTGCCGTTGCTCCGAGAGCCATAGTTTGCCTGCCGTCTCCTCGTGATTCCCAGCAGGTCGCGCCTTGCGCTCCGCTCGCCGCCTACTGCTTTCTGCCTATCGGTCTCTGGCAGGGGCGGAGGGACTCGAACCCCCATGA
>CAZTHM010000335.1:4061-4413 GCA_964613505.1 uncultured Acidobacteriota bacterium
GTTCGTTCACCGTCTCCTGGGCCTACAGCCTTGCGCTTCTTGCCCGCCGCTTTCTACCGACTGTCTTCTGGCAGGGGCGGAGGGACTCGAACCCCCATGATCGGTTTTGGAGACCGACAGATTAGCCGTTGATCTGACGCCCCTTCAAGAGCAGTGACCAGTGACGAGTGAAAAGTGACAAGCATAAGCCGGGAATCGCGTGCTTGCTTCTTGCTCGTCACTCGTCACTTGTCACTCGCCACTTGTCACTTTACTTCCTTGTGCGCCGTGTGGTGCCGGCAGGACGGGCAGAACTTTTTCAGCTCCAGCCGGTCCTGGTTCTTCTTCTTGTTCTTCGTCGTCGTGTAGTTGC
>CAZTHM010000336.1:0-4400 GCA_964613505.1 uncultured Acidobacteriota bacterium
TTGACCGCCCCGGGTTGATTTTCGGCACCTCGAACTTTGGCCGCATTAGCTCAGCGCAGAATTCGCGCCAAATTCAGTTTTCGCTGCGATTCAATTGGTAATGTTGTGGGGCGTTGGTTGTGAGTTGGTGGCGCGGAGTTGTTCTTTAACTCCGCGGTTCTCCTTGCGATATCGAAAAGCCTCAGACTTCGAGAGAGTCCGCGCTGCCATCTTGCTTATCCGTCGCGGCTAGATCTTCGCGATGCAATCCTTGCCGCAGGAAAGAACCTGGGAAGGGATCAACGAGCATGTCCGCACATCGACGACGCGCAGGCAGCCGAATTCCGCCTCCCGCTGATCGGCCAGAACGCGCGCCCTGCGCTTGGTGTTGGGGCAAGTCACGGAGCGCTTCCTGAACCCCGGCCCCCATTTCCAAATCGTGAAGCCCGCAACGGTCCAGGCCGCGATGACGCCGGCGATTTCAATAGCGATGATGGGATCCATGGCGTAGTCCTTTCGTCCGCGAGGGAAGGACAATTTGTCCGCCAGCGGGCCTGACTTATCGTCTCAACCTAGACCTGCCATCAACAAATTGCAAGTCATCAATTGTGGAGCTTAGTTGCCGCCATCCATCGGCGTGAGGGAGGCGAGTTTGGCCATCCGCGCCGCAAGCAGCCGCTATTTGTACAACTGCGCGACGTATTTCTCGTAGCCGTTGTAGAGTTTCGTCGCAACGACCTCGCCGGTTTCAACAATCTGCTCCTTGGCCTGCGACCAGCGGGGATGGGGTTTGTTGGGATTGACGTTGGCTTCGAAATCGTACTCGCTGGCCACCGCCTGGTTCCAAAAAGTCGGCGGCTGTCTCTCGACGAACTCGAATCGCGTAATTGCCTTGAGGCTCTTGTAGCCGTACTTCCACGGCGTGTGGCTGCGAATCGGCGCGCCGTTTTGATTGGGCAGGATTTTACCGTAGACGCCCACCACCATGAATGCCAGTTCATTGGTGGCTTCTTCCATGGTCAAGCCTTCGTGGTAGGGCCACAAGTTATCCCAGTCCGGACTCTGGCCGCGCTGGCCCGGAGCCTGTCCCGGACGAAAGAAGCTGACCATGCGGACGTATCGAGCCTTCGCCGTGGGCCGGGCAAACTCGACCAGTTTCTTCGTCGGGAAACCGATCCAGGGGACGATCACCACCCAGCGCTCGACGCAGCGATGGCGATAGACGCGTTCCTCGAGCGTCATCTTTTTGATCAGCTCGTCGACGTCAATCTTGATGGGCTTTTCGATGTGCCCCTTGAATTCGATTTGCCACGGGCGCGGCTGGAATTCGCGCGCCACTTTCCAGACCTGGTCTTTGGCCATAGTGAATTCGTAATAGTTGTTGTAGCCAGTCCCGGCGCGCTCCGAGCTGATGGGGCGGTCCGTCTTGTATTCCGGGTTGCGCGGGGCGGCAAGCGGAGGCAGATTGAGCGGCTGATACTCTTCCTTCGCGCTGAGGAGTGCCGCGCCACCGGGCAGGATCAGGCTTCCGACACCCGCCAGCGCGCCGGTGCCTGCTCGCGCCAGAAACTTGCGCCGGTTGAGGTAAACCTCTTCCAGCGTCACCAAACGCTCGGGAATCTCCCAGCCCCTGGGTATCTTGATTAGCATTTTGTGCCTCGCCCTGAGAGACGATCGCAGACCCTAATGCTAGCACAATGCGTTGCTCGGCTCTAGCAGTTGGTTGTATGGGGGTTTAGGGTTTAGGGTTGGGGGTTGACGGTTTCGCCCTTTGTACTTTGTCCTTTGTACTTCGCCCCCATTTCCCACTTCCTACTTCCCACTCCCGCATTTCTCCTACACCGTCCGTCGCACCCAGCATTCGCGAAAGGTACGAACCTGGTCGCCGTAAAATTCGGCGAACATCATGCCGGCCAATTCTCTGCGCTCGCCGCTTGGTAAGGAACGATAGGCGCAGACCCAGTCGGCGACCAGCGTGTATTTCTGGTGTAAGGAACTGCGGACCGAGAAGTGGATGTCTTGCTGCTTTTCGGTGGCGGCTTTCCAGTAGGAGCGAATGGCTTCGCGGCCGACGATGGGCGGGCCGAAGGGGGTTTCCCAGTAGTGCGCGTCGCGCGTGAAGAGCGAGGCGGCGAGATCGGCGTGGCGCGACTCCCATGCTTCCTTGTATTGCGCCAGGAATCGCTGCGCTGTGCGAGCCGTCAATCGCCCCGCGCGCTTGGTCTTCGAGCCGCTGGATTTCGCGGCTTTCTTCTCTGGTCGCGTGCTCATAGTTTATCCCTCCGTTCTCTGAGTCGCCGCTCGATGAGCTGCGCCCACGCTGAGTACTTGACAAGCGTGCAGCCGTGCCCCCATTCTCCCGCACTTCGGTCGGGTGCGTCCAGCGCAAGGCAGCACAAAGCTGTCCTGTAGCTCTGCGGCTTTTGAAATCCATTTTATCGACAATTGCGGCAGACTTGGAAAACAAGTCTGTGCAAATGCTGCAGCCGCCGCCTGCAACGTGCCGTCGCCTGGCTTTTGTCTTCTGGCTTCTGGCTTCTTTACTTCCGTTTCCTGACTCCGACTTAAGGTATGATTCCGCGCCGTGAACATTCTCTTAGATGAAACGGAAGTTCGTGTGCTGGGCGCGCTGGTGGAGAAAGAAATCACCACGCCCGATTATTATCCGCTTTCGCTCAACGCGCTCATGAACGCCTGCAACCAGAAATCCAATCGCCATCCGGTGATGAATGTGGACGAGGAGGCGGTGCGGGAGGCGCTGGCGAGCCTGAACGAAAAAGGCCTGGCCGGGGCCGCCAGCGGCGCGGACAGCCGCGTGACCAAATACGAGCATCGGCTCCAGGAAGCCTTCAACTTCAGCCGCCCGGAGATTGCCGTCCTGGGCGTGCTGCTCCTGCGAGGCCCGCAGACCCCCGGCGAGTTGCGCGGGCGCGCCGAGCGCCTGCATCGCTTTGACGACCTGGACGCGGTGCACTCGGCGTTGCAGCACTTGATGAAGCGCGAGCCGCCGCTGGCCAAAGTGCTGCCGCGCCAGCCCGGGACGAAAGAGGCGCGCTACGCCCACCTGCTTTCGGGTGACGTAGAAGCATGGCAGACTGAGCCGGCGCCGGAAGCGGCCGCCAGCTTCGATTCACCCGACTCCGAGCGCATCGCCCGCCTGGAGGATGAAGTCGCCGCCCTGCAAAAGGACATCGCCAACCTGAAACAGCAGATTGCGGATTTTCGCAAACAGTTCGAGTAGCCCGCCCGGCTCAGGTTCTAATGACCCAAAAGGTTCGCCAGCTTTTGGCTCACCATGAGCCGCGTATCCGCTTCAAGGTGGCCGAGATAACGAACCAGGCTTGTGCAATGGAGGGTCGCCAGTTTGTGGAGGCGGAGGGCCGAGATTATCTTGAGGTGGGTCGAGTGAAATTGCGGGAGGGCTGGATCCAATATCAGGTCAGAAGGCAGGAGTTGACTGGGAATAACCGAAGAGATGTACGCGACCAGAACTTCCGGGACGGGACCCAGCGGCCCCGTCAACAATAGAACTGGGCGAAGCTTCATCCCCGGCGCGTCCCCGAAGGGAAACTTCGCCAAATAGATTTCACCGGGGAACATTTACGGGTTGCCCGTCTTCGAGAGTGTAGACGTCCTGATGAGGGTCGCTGAGGTCTTCTGCCCATTCCGCCGCCAGACCGCGCGCCCAGGCGGCCCCGGCATCGTCTTCTTCCGGGACGTAAACCAATACACGCACAGGGCCCGCAGGCACACCCTCCGGCACTTGCGCCTGCAGCCGGTGCTCGTCATCGACGTTGCCCAAAAGCTCAATCGCCTTCATTCGCCCTCACTGGGCCAAGTATACGCCGGTCCCATCATGCCGGCAACCGTCCAAATATCTATTATCTATCACAGCTGCCGGGCGGGTACCCTCCACGACATCCCGTTTGATCGCAGCCATCGCAAACAACGCGTCGTCGGCGTCACGCGTGATTGGGCTTACCGTCCTGAGCCGTTACTTTGCGTATTGCTCCCGCTTCCCGTGGGCAGCCGTTTGAGCCGGCGGCGTCTGCCCGGCCCGGAGGGCCGAAAAGGCATCTCGATGCCGATCATGGTACTGGAAAGTCGATTCAAAACCCCACTCCGCCTGCAACTGGGCGGTGGTCAGCGCGGGGTCGGTAGGCTCCACCAGGAAGTGGCCGTCCTCCACGTAGGAGGTAATCCGCACGCGCCCCGGATACGCATCCAGCAGGCGGTCGGGGATGGGATAGTTGAAGTCATAGTGCGCCACCACGAAATCCAGGTTGAGGTCGCGGACGACGAAGTTCATCAGCGAGTCCGTCTCCGCCACGACGCGCCCGCAAGGGTCAATGATGCGCGAATGCTCGGTGCGCACCGAGGTGATGACGTAGTAGTGGTGGAGGTAGGCATACGCCTGGAGC
>CAZTHM010000337.1:0-4396 GCA_964613505.1 uncultured Acidobacteriota bacterium
AGCTACACCTTCAGCAAAGTGCTCGACGACACGAGCTCCGTTCTGGGCGGATTCTTTGGTCAGGCCGGAACCGTGCTTCAGGCCCAGCCCCAGAACCCCTGGGATCTCCGGCCCGAGAAGGGGCCGGCGACTTTTGACGTCGCCCACGTCTTCACGCTTAGTTTGTTTCAGGCCTTGCCGTTCGACCGCATCGGCGCCCTCCGCCCGCTGGGAAAAACTCTGACTTCGGGCTGGCAGATTCTCAACATCACAACCCTCATGAGCGGCTCTCCCTTCTCCGTGTTTTCGGGCGTGCAACAGACCGGCGTGGGGCAGGGCGGCGGCGACCGGCCCGACCAGATCGGACTACCCGCGTTTTCAACCGGCCGTAAAGTTCGGGAGGACTATTTCGGGCAAGGCGCCGACAACGCCGCGTTCTTCTCTATCCCCATCGGCATTCCTGGAGGCAGCGGCCCCAAGAGCGGCCGCTTCGGCACGCTGGGACGGAACACTTTTCGAGGCCCGGGCTTTCGTAACTTCGATTTGGCAATCATCAAGGACACTCCCTTCGGCCACCGAGGGAGCGCGGAAGCCTTGACCCTGCAATTCCGGGCGGAATTCTTTAATGTCTTCAACCTTGTGAATTTTGGTTTGCCTTCCAACATCGTTCGCGGCTCCGGATTCGGGATCATCAACCGAACCGCCGGGCCGTCGCGCCAGATCCAAATCTCCTTGAAGCTTATCTTTTAGAGAGTTATGTATATATGATATGCTATTATAGTTATCTCCATAAGTTTTGACTCGACAAAATCTCCTTCCAACCTTGGCCGGCCCGCAGGACATCCTCAGACCCAACGCGCTCCTCCTCCGCGCCAGGGCCGATTTGGCGAGGCCTCCCCTGACCAATCGTCCGGTAACGAATCCCGTCAGAAGCGCTCCAAATGCGGGTATAATCCGCACGCCATGAGAAAACCTGTCTTCCTTTTGGGCTTCTTTGTGTGCGGGCTCGTCTCTCTTTCTCTTGCGCGATTGACGGGCCAGGAATCGGAACGCGGCAAAGCCGAAACATGGGGCAGCCTGAGCGTGACTATTGTTGACCGCTACATGGGCAAAACGATTCCGGCGCGGTGTTACTTGACCGACCCAACCGATCAGTCCTGGTCCCCGGTGGGCGCGATCAACTATGTGAAGCCGCCGGAGAGGAACTTCGTCACGACGGGCGCGTTCAAGATTGCCTTGCCGCCGCGCCTCTATAAGTTGGTGGTCGAACGTGGGCCGGAATACCGCGCTGCGATGCGGGAGATTAAGATTCAATCCGGCGAGCCACGCGAAGAGAAGATCGAACTTGAGCGCTGGATCAACATGAACGCGCGTGGGTGGTATTCGGGCGACGTCCACAACCATCGCGACTTGGCCGACATGGATCAACTGCTTCTCGCCGAGGATCTGAACCTTGCGCCCACGCTCACCGAATGGGTCTGGGAAGACAGTCACATCTCGCGCGCGCCGCACACTTCGACGAAGGCCATGGCCTTTAGGCGCGTGGACGACACACACGTCTATTCCATCGCCGATACCGAAATCGAGCGCCTGCGCGAAGGGCCCGGCGCGGTGGACCTGGTGGGGTTGACCGCTCCGGTCAGCTTTAGCGGGTATCGTCTGTTCCCGCCCAGCAACGTTTTCACCAAATCGGCGCACACGCTGGGCGGCTGGGTGGACGCCGAGAAGATTACCTGGCGCGACGGCGCGGCGCTGGTGGCGCTGGGTCAGGTGGATTTCGCCGGCATCGTGCACAACCATTTCAATCGCCACGGCGTGGAAACCGAAACCGCGCCTTGGGGCATGATTCCGAAAGGAAAGCCCGAATACGAAACGCCGCTTGGCATGGCGCTGTGGACGATGGACGTCTATTACAAGTTTCTGAACTGTGGCTTCAAGCTGCCGGTTTCGGCGGGCAGCGCCTCCGGTGTGAAACCCAGTCCACTGGGGTTCAATCGCGTGTACGCCCACATGGCGGAAAAGTTCGGTTATCGTCCGTGGTTTCGCGCGCTGAAGGCCGGGCGGAGTTTCGGTACGAATGGGCCGATGCTTTTCCTCACGGTGAACGGCAAAGAGCCTGGCGAAACGATTGTCGTTCCGGCGGGGGCAGGGAAGGCGTCGAGCAAGGTCAAAATCCACGTCGAGGCAAGCACCGCCGGTGAACTCGATAAGGTCGAGATTCTGTGGAAAGGACAGGTTATCAAATCGGTTACGGCCACAGGCGCAAGTTTAGCGCTCGCTGCCGATGCGGAAGTTGGGGCCACGGAAACCGGCTGGATTGCCGCGCGGGCGTTTGAGAAATCGTCGCCGAGCATTCGGTTCGCGCAGACGAGCCCCGTGTACGTGCAAGTGGGGACTTCGCGCGGCGTCGTCACCGAGGACGTGAAATTCTTCCTCGATTGGCTTGACCGCGAGATCGAGTATTACAAGAATCAGCCGGGCTTCAAAACCGAGTCCGACCGCCAGGCCATGCTCGAGTTCTTCCGCCAGGCGCGCGCCGTGTATGCGGGGAAGCTGGGCGTTGCAGAGTAAGAAGAGGAATCCGTTATTCGAAAACCGAAAATCGAAGGGCCCCGGGAAATCGGTTGACAGGGAGCTGGCGGAAGGGACACTATCACGAATTCCGCGTCGCCTCGATTCGAGGCAAAAGGATCTTATGCTGGTTGAATCGCGGGTCTCCCGACGGCCGCTCGAGCAGGAGCTGATTTCACGCGGCGTGCGGATGACGCACCAGCGGCGCTTGCTGGTGCAGATTATCCAAGGCGCCGACCGTCACATGGACGCGCTCGACCTCTGGAAGCGCGCCCACGAAAAAGACCCCACGCTCAACAAGGTCACCGTCTATCGAACGCTCGGCCTGCTTAAAAAGCACGGGCTAGTGGACGAGCTCGACTTGCTCCACTTGCAGGGCGGTCGTCATTATTACGAGGCGCGCACTACGCGCGACCACATCCATCTTGCCTGCCTGAAGTGCGGGCGCATCCAGGAATTCGAAAGCTCGCTCTTTGAAAAGCTCAAAGGCCAGATCGAGCGCGAGCGGCGATTCCGGATTAGCGTGGTCCGGGTTGAGGCGGGCGGCTACTGCGACAAGTGCCGGGAATAGGGCGGCACGAAGGTCTAAGGACAAAGAAGGAAGGATGAAGGATGAAGGATGAAGGATGAAGGATGAAGGACTATCAACCTTCGTGGCTTCCGGCTCAGCAAGCTGATTTGACTCGGTAATAACCCTTCCAGCCCGTCGGTTGACTAAAACCGATTGGCTACCTCAGCAGTTCAGGATAGAATCTCACCCAACTATTCGCTATGGAGTGGACCGAAATGGGCACGGGGGTTCTTCCCGCATTCTGGCTGGAGACGGGCACGCTGGCGGAAATCTGGCGGGCGGTGCAAGCCACCGCGGAGCAGGATTCCGTGTGGCAGGTCGGTGCCGTTTTTGTGCTCTCGGCAGGACTGCTGGCGTTTCTGGCGCGCAGCCAACGGCGGCGGATTCGCACGGCACTGTTCATGTTTATCGGCGCCGTGGCTCTGATTCTGGTCTCCGCAGCCGCGGCCGGGCTGGGAGGTGTGTCCGCCGCCAAGACGATCCATGCCGTCGGACTGTTGCTGGGCGCCTTCGCCATCGTCAAGCTGGCCAGCATTTTTGTATTCGACGTCGCCTTGCACCTGGTCCATTTTCTCCGGACCAGATTCTGCGGGACATCCTGGTGGCGTTCGGTTATCTCGGGGTTGGGCTGTCGCTGCTTTCGCGCAGCGGAGTTTCGTTTTCCGGGATTGTCGCCACCTCCGCGGTGATGACCGGCGTAATCGTTTTCTCGCTGCAGGACAGCCTGTCGAGCCTGCTGGGCGGGCTGGTTCTGGAGGCGGAAAAGTGCATCACGGTCGGCGACTGGGTGAAGATTGATCAGACGGTGGGCCGGGTGGTGGAGATGAACTGGCGCCATCTCACCGTCGAGACGCGCAACTGGGAGACCGTCATCATTCCCAACAGCGTGCTGATGAAAACGCAAGTCGCGGTCCTGGGGCGGCGGTCCGGCCAGCCCCTCCAGTGGCGCCGCTGGGTATGGTTCAACGTGGACTTCCGCATTCCGCCGACGGAGGTCATTCGCGTGGTGACCGAGGCTTTGCACGCCGAGCCGGTGGAAGGGGCCGCCGCCGATCCCAGGCCCAACTGCGTGTTGATGGACTTCAAGGAGAGTTACTGCCAGTACGCCGCGCGTTACTGGCTGAGCGACCTGGCGGCCGACGATCCCACCGACTCGCGGGTTCGCGCGCGGATTTACTTTGCCCTCCAACGCGCCGGCATTCCGCTCTCCGTTCCGGCGTTCACTGCTTTCGTCGAAGAGCAAAGCCAGGAGCGCAAACAACTCCACCACGAGCG
>CAZTHM010000338.1:0-4346 GCA_964613505.1 uncultured Acidobacteriota bacterium
CCGGTTTATCTCGGGGGCTGCACCGCCGTGCGCCGCTTATCTGAACTCTGAGGCTCGTGTGCTGACTTGCGCCAGGACCAACTCGGCAAGCGCGCGGATGAAGGTGGGGGAATCGTTCAGGGCGGGCATGAGCTCGAATTGCCCGATGCCGAGTTGCTGGGCCAGATGTCGAGCCTCAATATTGATTTCAGCGAGCGTCTCGACGTGGTCGGTGACGAAGGAGATGGGAACGACGAGGACACGCCGAGCGCCGCGCGCGACGACCGCGCGCAGCGTGTCTCCGAGCGTGGGTTCGAGCCACTTCCCCGGCGAGACGCGGCTTTGGTAGCAGAGCACGTGCGAGTTCGGCCAGCCGCCGCGCTCCATCACCAGGCGTACAGTAGCCTCGACGTGTTGCTGGTATGGATCTCCCGCCTCGATGACTCTAAACGGCACGCCGTGCGCGCTGAAGACCAGCCAGACATCATCCGCAGATGACGCAGATTGCGCAGACTGATTGGAGCGAACCTCCACCGCCGATGGCGTGGATTGATGCAAGCAAGCGTCCACTGGAGCCGCGTCATCGGCGAATCGTGCCAAGCCTTCGTTGATCTTCTCGACCAGCGCGTCAAGATATGCCGGGTGGTCATAGAACTGGTGGATGGTCTTGACCGGAATCGGCCCATTCCCGTTCGCGCGGTACTGCCGGCGCCACTCGTTGAGGCTGCTGCCCGTCGTAGTCTTGGAATATTGAGGATAAAGGGGCAGCAATACCAGCTCGCGAAAATTTCCGCGCGCCACTTGCTCGACCGCCTCTTCCGTGAGTGGGTGCCAATAGCGCATGGCGACCACGACACGGGCATTGAGGCCGCGGGACTCGCGCAGCTCGCGTTCCAGGGCGCTCGCTTGCCGCTCGGTCAACTCGCGGATGGGCGACTTGCCGCCGATCGCGGCATAGTGCTCCTGCACGTGCCGGGCGCGGCGCGAGGAGATCAGCCGCGCCAGCGTAGGCCGGGCCAGGCGCGCGAAAGGGAAGTCAATGATGTCGGGATCGCTAAAGAGGTTGTAGAGGAAGGGTTCGACCGCCGCGAGGGAGTCCGGCCCTCCCAACTGGAAGACCACCACGGCCAGACTCCCGCTCCCCTTCTGCGCACTCATCGTTTCTCTTGTGATCTTTAGGATAGCCTCTTATACTAGCGTCTCGTCATGACGGTCGCTCGAGGCGGCGTGGGAGAAGGGCCGATTCTCCTCTCCCGGCGCGCCCGGAATCCCCCGCTTCGACTGATGACGACGGTTCCCCGAGTCGTCCATCCTAACACGCTCCCCCCAACGCGAGGCAAGAGCTTCGTAAGGTTTCGCCAACCTATTGGGCGCCATTGGCTTCCCTGCCCCCGAAGTTCCCGGCCATAACCCTTCCCTCACGCGACCCATACATGATATAACACTGTTGTTTTGATGTGGATACGCAACAATGTTTCACGTGAAACAATTGCGGAGAAGACGTCAATTGTGGTCCCTGCCGGCGCTGAGGAATTGCGAACTGAGCATCAGGGAACTTGTGCTCGAGTTGGGTTTGCCTCTACAATCTCGCCGAGCATGTTGAATCAGGCGAAACTTGCCCAATTGCTCGCCCCCTTCGGAGTGGATTTGTCCGCTCACCAGGTGGGCCGGCTGATCGTCTATCTCGATCTTCTTTTGCGCTGGAACCAGAAGATCAATCTCACGGCCGTCCGCAGCGTCGAAGCCTGCGTCACGAGGCATTTCGGGGAGAGCCTTTACCTGTCCCGGTGTTTCGATCTCAAGGGCCGCTTGCTCGACGTTGGGAGTGGGGCGGGCTTCCCCGGCTTGGCTCTGAAGATTGCTTGCCCGTCTCTGATAGTCACACTGCTTGAGCCGGTCGCCAAGAAGCGAGCATTTCTCAAGGAAGTCGCCAGGGTCTGTTCGATGGATTCGGTGGAGGTGCGCGGTGAGCGCCTGGAGGATTTGGTGATCAGACAGCCGGCGTTCCGTTTCGACACCGTGACGGCTCGGGCGGTTGGAGATCTCGACCGACTGGTTCCCGATGCCACGGAACTGTTGGCTCCCGGCGGACGGCTTTGCCTTTGGCTTACACATTCGCAGATCCCGGCCCTAATTCGGATTCCATCCCGCCTGAATTGGGATGAACCGATTCCAGTTCCTATTGGTAGAGAGAGAGTTATTCTGTTAGGCAAACTCACGGCGTGAAAGCCGAGTTGGCGGCGATGTTCCACGTGAAACATTGGTCTCGAATCCGACTTGCATGATGTCCATAGTTTTGTTAGATTCTCCATCATTTCAACGAGTTGGGAAAACGTGAGCCGAGTCATCGCGGTTGCGAACCAGAAGGGCGGGGTAGGCAAAACCACCACAGCGATCAATCTCGGTGCGGCGCTGGCACAGCTGGAAATGTGGACACTGGTGGTCGATTGCGACCCCCAGGCCAACACCACAGGGGGGCTTGGCTTCGCGAAGGACCCCGCACGACGTTCGCTTTATCACGCCGTCATGATGGACGTCCCGCTCGAAGAATTGGTCTTGAAGTGCGAGATCGAAGGTCTGCACCTCATTCCCTCTGACAAAAACCTAGTCGGCGCCACGGTCGAGCTCGTGGAAGTCCCCGAACGCGAACAGATCCTGCGCCGCAAGCTGGAGGGCTTGCGCGAGAAGTTCAACTTCATCATTCTCGACTGCCCTCCCGCGCTCGACTTGCTTACGCTCAACGCCCTCGTCGCCGCCGATTCGGTCATCGTGCCGGTGCAATGCGAGTATTTCGCGTTGGAAGGGGTCTCGGAGCTGTTTGACACGTTGATTCGCATCCGCCGCACACTGAATCCGAAGCTTGCCGTCGAAGGCATCCTGCTCACGATGTTCGACGAGCGCACGAACCTCTCGCACCAGGTCCGCGACGATCTGCGCGACTTCTTCGGTGACCAGGTTTTCGACACACTCATTCCGCGCAATGTCCGGCTGGCAGAGGCTCCCAGCTACGGGAAGCCGATATTCCTGTACGACCCGGATTGCCGCGGCGCACAAAGCTATCTCGATCTTGCCAAGGAGGTCATCAGCCATGACCAGAAAGGCGCTCGGGCGCGGACTTAGCGCGCTCCTGCGCGAAGTTGAAGCGACGGCGCCCGGGCCGGGCTTGGAGGCCGTCGCGGTCGACCTCATCGATCCCAACCCCTTCCAGCCCCGGCGCGCGTTTCCTGAAACTGGCCTGAAGGAGCTGGCGGAATCTATTCGCGCCAGCGGTCTGGTGCAGCCCGTCTTGTTGCGCCGCGCCGGCGAGCGCTTCCAGCTCGTTGCCGGGGAGCGTCGCTGGCGAGCGGCCCGTCTGGCGGGCCTCGACGCGATCCCGGCCGTGGTCCGTGACCTCTCTGACCGCGAGGCGCTCGAACTCGCCCTGACTGAGAACCTCTTGCGCGAAGACCTGAACCCAATGGAAGTGGCACGCGGCCTCGATGCATTGCAGTCGAAGCACGCGCTCACTCACGAGGAGATCGCGGCCCGCCTGGGGATCAATCGCAGCACCGTGACCAACACCTTGCGCCTCCTGCGTCTTCCGGTGGAGATTCAAGTGATGGTCGAGGCGGGGAAGCTGAGCGCTGGGCACGCGCGCGCCCTGCTCCGGCTCGATTCCCCGGACGAGCAGGTCCGGCTGGCCAAAAAGTTTGCCGAAAAGGGCTATTCGGTGCGCGAGGCCGAAGACTGGGTCGCGGTCCTGCTGTCGCCCGCTTCCGCCGAGGAGCTTCCTGCCGAAGCGAAACTCGACCCCAACGTGCGCGCGGCCGTGCTCGAACTTGAGCGCGCCCTCGGCACGCCCGTCAAGATCGTGGGCAGCCCGGCGACCGGCCGCATCGAGATCCGTTATTACTCGGCGGAGGACCTGAACCGGATTTATGAATGGATTGTGCGGCGGTGAAGGCTGTCCGCAGATTTCGCAGATTACACAGAAGGAATATTCAATATTAGATAGAATGTGAATTGGTATTATCTTGTTATGAGCTACGCGAGATTGGCATCACCCGTCACCAGGCGGGGACGGATCGTTGGCCCCGCTCGGCTGATGACTGAAAACTGATAACGAACAACTACCTTCTTCCAACTGTCCACTGTTCACTGTACACTGTGCACTGTCCTTCCAGGAGCCTGCCATGGCCATGTTCGCCAAGAAGGGTGAGCGCAAGCGCGAGCTGGTGGAGATGCTCGACGACGACAACGTCGTGGGGTTTCTCGAGCCGGGCGTGGAGGTCGAGGGCAAGTTGAAAGTGCCCGCCGGCATGATCATCCTCAACAGCCACCTCAAGGGCGAGATCCTCTGCGAAGGCATGCTGGTGGTCGGCGCGCAG
>CAZTHM010000339.1:0-4343 GCA_964613505.1 uncultured Acidobacteriota bacterium
ACGCCGGGGTAATCAGCGGAAATCTGCAAGTTGTCGGGGCCGAGAACCACGGCGTGGCAGGCGTAGTTCACAATCACGCCGCGCACGCTGCCGCGCGTATTTTTGAAAATGATAAGGCCGATGCGCGGATCAATCGGATGGGTGGGCTGGCGCTCGGGATTCCTCCAAAGCATTTGAGTCTTTCCCGCGTCATCCACCTTGCGCCGGTTGTAACCGAGATAGACGAAGCCCAGCGTGGGGACCATCGTGACGGGCTCGAGTTGGCGCGAGGCTTCGCCGACCGCCGCCAGAATCTTTGCCTCCGTCGCCGCGTACCAGGAGTTCTGCGGTGTCGGCCAGGTCCGGTCCGGACCGGCCACTTCATATGAATCCCAGATGCTGGTTTGCGGCCCGCCATGCGTGTGAGAACTGGAGAGGAGAACGTGCTCGATGCCGTACTTCTCGCGCGCGCCCTTCACGACCATGTCGGAAACGAAACCCACCAGATCGCAGGCGACGAAAGCGATGCTGGTTTCGGGGCTCTTCACCACCAAGACTCGCGCAAAGAGCGGGTCGTGCACGCCGGTCGAGCCTTGCTTTCGCGACTCGTAGCCTTCCAAGGGATAACCAATGGGAGGAGTGATTTCAACGCGCGCACTGCCCAGACGCAGGTCGGCACATTCCGCTTCCCGCGCTGCAAGCGCGCCCGCGATGAGAAGCGCGGCCAGGAAGAGTATCGCCCTTTCTGCACAGCGCTCTTTGAACATAAGAATTATCCCCGGCACAAGCTTTCTCCAGAGGCTCCGCTCTAAACCTCGCCCCTTTTCATGGCCTCGGCCAGGTGGTCGGCGGCGCGCATGGCCACGGCAATGACGGTCAGCGTAGGATTCTTTTCGCAGAAGGAAGTAAAACTCGCGCCATCGAGGACCCAGAGGTTCTTCACGTCGTGCGTCTGATTGCGCGAGTTCAGCACCGACCGCCTGGGGTCGTCGCCCATGCGCACGGTGCCCACAAGGTTCTCACCATCGAAGCCCGGTTTGTCGCGCCGACCGCGGCTGCCGAGCACCTTGCCGCCCGCCGCCTCGATGATCGCGATGCACTTCTCGTGCATGTCTCGCATCATGGCGAGCTCGTTCTCGCCCCATTCGAGGTGCATGCGGGCCTTGGGCAGGCCAAAATCGTCGCGCGCCACTGGGTCGAGGTCCACGAAGCTCTTGTCGTTCGCCAGCATCTCGCCGTGGCCGCCGATGGCGACGATGGCGGGGTAGAGGCGCCGCACTTCCTCCCGGTATTTCTTGCCGTAGCCGGGCACCATCGCCGCGTAGCCGGGCACCTGCTCGGCGCCGCTGGCGATATCCAGCATGTAACCGCGCGCGAAATTCTTGCTGGGCTGATCGTAGTAGACATTCTGAATTTCGCCGTGCTGGCCCGTGCCGTCCTCGTTCAGGACTTTGCCGCCCACCAGGCGCTCGATGTAGCCGAGACAACCCGTGCCGTGCTCGCTCAAGAGATTCTTGCCCACCCAGCCATTGGAATTCGCAAGGCCATTGGGAAAATGCCGCGACTTCGACATCAGCAGAATGCGCACGTCTTCCACGCCGCCGCAGGCCAGCGCGAAAACCCGCGCCCGAACGCGGTATTCCTTTCGGGTCTGGCGATCGATGAAAACCGCGCCGTCGCACCGGCGCCCCGAGGGGTCGACAGAAAGCTCGCGAACAATGGCGTCAGTAATCAGCGTCAGCCGGCCGGTTTTTTCGGCCGCGGGGATCGCGGCGTTTGCAGAAGTGTATTTCGCCTCCACATCACAGCCGCGCATGCAATAACCGCAGTAGTGGCAGGGCGGGCGGCCGCCGTGTGCCTCCGTGTTAATGGCCTTGCGCACCGGAAAAACGCGATAGGCGGGGCCCAGGTTTTTCTCGACGCCTTCTTTCAGGAGTTGCTCGCCGCAACGCAGCGTCAAGGGCTTGAGGAATTTCCCATCCGGGACGGAAGCCAAACCTTCGAGCGAGCCGCTGACGCCCATAAAAAGCTCGGCACGATCGAAGTAGGGCGCGAGCTCCTGGTAACTGACCGGCCAGTCGTCGCCAATACCGCGATTCTGAAAGTCCCGCTCGCCAAACCGCCAGGAATGCCCCGCCCAGAGAAGCGACTTGCCGCCCACGGCAGGCAACAGGGCGTAGTCGATGCGCTCCGCCGGGCAGACCACGGGATCCTTCACAAAGAGAAATCCGCTGTAGTCATTGGTGCCGTGCGAGGGCCACCGCCCCCGGAAGGGGAGTTCGAACGGCCAGGTGTGCGTGCGGAACTGGCTGGGCGATATCCAGTTGCCCGCTTCCAGAACCACGACGCGCAATCCGGCCTCGGTGAGTTCCTTGGCGGCGATTCCCCCCGAGGCGCCCGAGCCCACAATGCACACGTCGTAGTCGGCACGGGTAAGCCGTGCCAGATCGCGCGCGCTGGCGTCCTGAGGCTGCTGGTTCACGATGCGTTCCCCCGCCCGAATCCCGGCGGTCGAATCACTTTGCCCCCGACGCGGGGTGACAATGGGCTCCGGAATGTTGAGTGCCGGATTCGTGCGCGTCCTTCGCTGCCGGACCGGTCCCGAACTGGTCCTGACACGTCGCGGGCGCTTCGACGTAGGAATTGCCTTGGTACTTCAGGTCGTCCTGAAGTCCGATCTTCGAGGTATAGAACCCCTCCGCGACGGCACGCTTGACGCGGACAAAAAAGCGGCCTGCGCCCGTCCGGGGAGAAGTCTCCTCGCCGGCGATTTCCGCCAGAAGCTGTTCTTTTTGGTCGGCAGGGAGCGCCCGGAAATCGTTCCCAAACTTCGTTCGGCTGGCTTCATCGAGCACGCGCAGACCGTCCACCCAGGCCTGCTGGTCTTCGCGCGATGCGTTGGCGACCACGAAGTCAACGTAGTCTTCCACGCCCGCCCCCTTCGCCCCCAGTGAAACTTCATCGGCAGGGATAATCAGGTCAGCCAGCGCCGAAACTGTCGCCTTTTGGTCTATCGAGAAGAATGATGTCGTGTGCTGGGTCAAGGCTCCCGAGGCGTTCGCCGCAGGGCTCAACGCTTGAGCACTGACCCGGCCTGAGGGCAGCGCCAACCACCCGGAAGAGGCGGCCGTTGCGAGTTCCAGCAGTCGACCCAGGGCTCGACGACGAGTCAATCCTGGAAGTCGGTTGGGATTATCGTCGGACATACCCTTGCCTCGCCGCGCCTCTCAGCCATTCCGAATCTGCATCATCAACCATCCTCTTGCCATCTATCCCCATCATGATTGATGGGAGACAGGAATGGGAGAAATCAGAGGCGTCAAGATTCTTTGCTCCCTATCATCCTTGCCGTATCAGAACTCATTAGTCCCAAGCAAGGCGAAAAGTTTATACCACAAGTCAACTGCCTACCGTTGCAGACGTAAACAAAAACAAAAGCCTTGCTTGACATTTCGTCGCTTCTGGCGTAAAAGGCGTAGTTACCACAGGGCGACTAAATATACCAATTCTCTGTGGCTTCTCCATCGCGTTGGGTTTTGGGTCGGTCATCGTCCGGATGAGGGCTCCGGCTGGAAATTCTCCAATTTCTCAGGCTGGAGTTTTGGGATATCTCGCTTGAGGAGGCTCCGCATGAGATTACGAACCCTGCTTGTTGTACAGGCTGTGCTTGTCACCACGTTGTGGCTGGCGCCACCTTTAAGGGCCGACGTGACGGGCTCGATTCTGGGAACGGTAACAGATCCCACGGGCGCGGCGGTCCCCGGCGCCACAGTGACCCTCCGCAACGAGGGGACCGGCTTGAATCGGACTGCCACCACCGACACCTCCGGCAGTTATGACTTTCTCGCCGTCCCGGTCGGCGAAGGCTATGTCGTTCAGGTCGAGGCCGCGGGATTCCAGAAGTCAACCCAGTCGGGACTGAAGCTGCTGGTGAACCAGAGATTCCACGCCGACTTCCAGCTCGTGGTGGGCGCCGTGACGCAAACCATCAACGTCTCAGCCGAAGCGGCGCAGGTGGAGACGACCAGCACACAGCTTGGCGACGTCATTGAAGACAAAAAGATGTCCACGCTGCCCCTCAATGGACGGAGCTATCTCGACTTGTTGGGTTTGCAGGCAGGCGTCGTCCCCATCACCTCGGAAGTGCAGTTTACCGATCGCCCGACTTCGGGGACCGGCGGCGCCGGGACCGTGTCGGTGAACGGCCAGCGTGAGTCGGCGAACGCCTTCCTGGTGAATGGCGGCACGGTGGAAGAGGGGCGCAACAACGGCGCTTCTATCGTGCCTACGCTCGACTCGATTGCGGAGTTCCGGCTCATCACCAACTCCTTCGACGCCGAGTATGGCCGGTTCTCCGGCGCCGT
>CAZTHM010000340.1:0-4326 GCA_964613505.1 uncultured Acidobacteriota bacterium
CTCGACCTCGCGCATCCTCGATCCGCGCATCGTGGGCGCCGAGCATTACAACGTGGCGCACGCCGTCAAGTCCATTCTGCAAAAGTACAAGGACCTGCAGGACATCATCGCCATCCTGGGGATCGACGAGCTTTCGGAGGAAGACAAGCTCACGGTGGCGCGCGCGCGCAAGATTCAACGCTTCCTCTCTCAGCCCTTCTTTGTCGCGGCCCAATTCACCGGGCTGGAAGGGAAGTACGTGAAGCTCGAAGACACCATCAGCGGCTTCAAAGCCCTGGTGGAAGGCAAACACGACGACATCCCCGAGCAGGCGTTCTATATGGTAGGGACCATTGATGAGGCGCTGGAGAAAGCGGAGAAGTTTAAGGCAGCGTGATGGAATTGATTCATCGGATCATTGATTCATTGAATCATTGATGAACCAAAGCCGAGTCGATTCATTGGTTCAATGACGGAAGTAATCGGCTGGTCAACACTTCAATGAATCAATGGAAAAATGGAACAATGAATCAATAAAATAATGGAACAAGCACTTCCAACTCAGATTCAGCTCGAGATTGTGACGCCGGACCGGCAGGTGGTGCACGATTCGGTGTCGTCCGTGACTATCCCCGGGAAAGACGGCTATCTCGGCATTCTGCCGGGACACTCGCCGCTGCTTTCCGAACTCAAGGTCGGAGAAGTCGTTTACACGCGCGACGACACCAAACACTACCTGGCTGTGAGCTGGGGTTTTGCCGAAGTGCTTCCCAACCGGTGCATCATCCTCGTGCAGACCGCCGAGCGCGCCGAGGAGATCGACCTGGCGCGTGCCGAGCGCGCGCTGGAGCGAGCGGAAGAGCAGCTCAAGAATGCCTCTGACCCAACCGTAGACCCCGAGCGCGCCCGCGAAGCCTACGAGCGGGCCCTGGCACGACTGCAGGCCGCCCGCCGCGCCGGTGGGTAGGCGTTACGGATCGGACGAGACAAACCACCGCCCCACACCGAGCCCGCGGTAGTCGTCGGCAACTCTACCTTGGCCGCGACTCCTCCACTACTGGGGCGGGGGAGGAGGTGTGGTAACCCCGTGGTAAATGAAGTAACCCACAAGCGACAACAAGAGGACTACCGACAAGACCCCCAAGACACGGATCGGCAAGTCAAACTTGTGGGCCTTCTTTTCGATGACCTGTTGCTCCTGGATGGCCTTATCCTCGCGAGCGTCGTCCGTGAGCGAGATCCAGTCAGTTTCCTTACTTTCCAGGCGGGAACGGCAGACGTACAGGACGATCAGTGCCCCCGTGACCAAACCCCAGGCGCCAATCAGGCCCATGAATGGATTCATGGTTCACCCCCGGCCGGGCAGACTTCTTGTCAGTGCGTGAAAGTCTACTCCCCCGCATGCTGGATAGCAAGCCGCCTGCCAGTTTATCTGCGACCGCCATCCCGCTTGCCGCTTCCGAGAAAGCCCGGTAGCGCAAGAGGTCGTGGACGGCCCGGGTCTCTTTAGCGAATCCAGTTCCAAAGCCGGCGGCCGGCATGGCCGCCCCAACCGCCCACCCTGACGCCGATGGCAAGGTCTGGTTTGTGAACAGATTGCAGGGGGGTGAAACATCTGCACGGGGCAGGAAGCGTTCTAGGACGAGGCCCGGCTAAGTTCTAAAGCGGCGTAAAAAGTTGTCGATGTTTCGCCAAATCGCCTGCTGGAAAGACACCAGCCCGTCAGTGAACCACATCAAGCTCCAGTGATAGGACTTGTCCCAGGCCTGAGGAAGGCCCCAAGTCTCGCGGATCTTCTGCCAATACCGGGCGCGAGTCGCGGACGATCTGTCGAACCCGCCAGTAGGAGAATCGCGGTCCGCAAGGGAGAATTCCGGCGGAGGATCATCCGGCAGCGCGGCTCCGAAAGGGTACTGCAACTGCACTTTCTCGATGGCCACGCTCCAGTAGGCGCGCGCCACGCGCCCTTCCGCGGCTTGCCGTTTGGCATCCCAGCCCTTCTGCGTATCGATGAAACTCCTGGGAGGATCGGGGTGCAACCGCGCTACGGGGCGGTAAGAAAGATAGGTGAACAAACCCGCCGCGATGATGAGCACCACCAACCCAGCCCCGATCTTGGTTTTTGCTCGCGGTGGCTTGCGCAGTCTGACGGGTTCAGTGCCCATAGCAGTTAGACTTCTTATCGGATGCTAGCACGAAGGGCGTGAGGAAAGAAATGCGGAACGGTGTGTTGCCGGTCATCGAAACGGTGAATAGCAACTCGAATAAGGGCCGGATTCCGCCACAAGGGTGGGGCTACGCTAAAGCAACGGGTTGGCGTCCATCTCGACCAGACGTTTCCACCGCCGCGTCGACGAGCCCGGCCGCAATCACTCTGAGTTTCAACATGGATGAGTTGAAAAAGATGTAGGCGTAGCCACGGCAGGGATTTTGTGCCGGAGGCCGTTCTCCGACCACCCCTTGATTCCCTCCAGAGCCAGGAGGGGAGTTTGAAAACCCACGGCATGAAGGGCATGCCGTAAGTGCAAATTCAGAACCGAATGACCAGCACGGCAATCAGGCCGAAGAGAAAGAACGCGGCGCCGGCGCCGGGGAGCCAGTAGCCCTCCGACGTGATTCCCGGCTCGAGGACGGCCTGGTCGGGGTCGGCGGGCGAGTAGGAGACCTGGACTTGCGCGCCCTTCGGGTAGCGCTCGGCGATTTCGGCGGCCCACTTTTCGCCTGAGCCGGCCAGGTGCCCGAAGCGGCGCGTGTTCGAGTAATGCTTCCTGCCGTTCACCTCGTACTCGACGACGAGAGGTGAGTTGTAGGAGGTGCCGGTGCTAGTCGTACCGTCGCTGTCGCGGCTCTCGCTGGTGCTCGACGTGGTCGTGGAAAAGAGGATGACGCCGGGGGCTTTCGGCCAGGTCTCGCTTTCGTGGTCGCGCCACAGGCGCCGCACGCCGATGGTCAGCAGTGTGACGCCGACGAGCATGAATATCCCGCCGAAGATGCGCGGAATCATGTTGCTCATTCCCTGCCCCTGACCCGAACTGGATTGAATGGCGAATATGGGCAGGACGCCCATGAGCAGGATCGCGAGGCCGACGACGGGCAGGGTCAGCGCCTCGGCGGCAAAGCCCGGCTTGACAGCGGCAATCGCCGGGTTCTGCGGGTGATAGGCCACCGGGACTTCCGCGCCCGGCGGGTAACGAAGGCGCGCCATTTCGGCTTCCGAGGCGTCGCTCGAGACGGTCTCGCCAAAATGCATGGTGTCGGTCTTGTACTCCCGGCCGTCCACCTTGTAAGCGACGGTGACGGTGGTCGAGTTGGTGGTGGAGGTGGCTCCCGTTTGCGAGTCCTCGCTCGTACTCTCCGCGACGACGGGTGCCACCACGACGCCACTCGTTTTGGGCCAGCTCGTGCTCGCCACGCCACGCCACACGTTGCGCACACCCAATCCCATCAGAAACAGTCCGAGAAGCGGAAAGATGCTTAACACGACAAGAATCAACATGGACTGGGAACCCTTCATAGCTTAAGCGCGGGGCGCGAGAAACGGCATGGCCCGGGCGCGGCATAGCTTATCCGTCTGCGACAGAATTGGCAATCGGCAAGCGGGTTACGCTGCGCGCCATTTTTCTCTTGACTTTTATAGGCAAATGTACTAGGCTCATAGCGTGGCGATGGGGAGGCTACATTTCGCAGTCTGTGTCCCGGCGGGGCGGGGCGGACATTTCGGCGGGCTCGCGTGCTAGCCCCCCCTGGTAACCCTTTTTTGCGGAACGAAGCCGGAATGTTATTGATAATAAAGGATCGGCCTCGAAAAAGTCTGGAACGACCCCGGAATGTCATAGAAACAAAAAGACTTAACGAAAATCAGGGAATGTTATAGATAACAAAGTAAGTTAGATCGGAAACGGGCAATACGTCACTGCCGTTCTTGCATGAAACGGCTGTCTTTTGGGCTGCACGGAGGGCCTCCTAGACGCCGGGCTCGGCGGGTTGGTGGATGGGGACCGGCCGGTTCTCGCGTGCCGCGCGGTAGATCGCCTGCATGGCGACGACGTCGCGCAGGCCTTCGTAGCCGTCCGGTTCCGGGTCGCGCCCCCGGCGGATGGCGTCGGCGAAGGCGTCGAGTTCCAGCGCGAACTCGTCGATGGGCCTGAACTCCTTCTCAAACCACCGTCCGTTGATTTCGCCGAAGAGATGGCGGCGCTCGTTGTAAGGATAGGCGGGGTCGAGCGCCGCCCAGCCTTTTTCGCCGTGCACGTGGAGGAAGGACCCCTTGGCGGCGCCGAAACTCGAGCTGGCCTGGAGCACAATCCCGTCGGGGAATTTCAATTGGAAGGCGATGTTCTCTTCGAC
>CAZTHM010000341.1:0-4307 GCA_964613505.1 uncultured Acidobacteriota bacterium
CAGACGAGTCAAGGTGCGGCCGCTACTGAATCCATTTGAGCGCCGACAAGACTTCGGCCGAGAAGGCCGTTCCCGAGACTCAACTGATCGCGCGGGCGCAGCAGGGAGACGAGGCAGCGTTCGAAGCGCTCTTCAACACCCACAAGCGGCGCGTCTACTCCCTTTGCTTGCGCATGACCGGCGATACCGCGGCGGCTGAGGATCTAGCCCAGGAGGCGTTCCTCCAGCTCTTTCGAAAGATCGCGACGTTCCGCGGCGAATCGGCGTTTACGACCTGGTTGCACCGCCTGGTGGTCAACGTGGTGCTGATGCAACTGAGGAAGAAAGGGCTGCAGCAGATTTCCCTGGACGAGGTTGACACCTCACAGGAAGAACCTGTTAAGCGCGATTATGGCTCCGATGACCAGAGGCTGCTGGGATCGATCGACCGAATCCGCCTTGAGCACGCCATCGGATCGCTGCCGCACGGTTACAAGACAGTATTTGTTTTGCACGACGTGGAGGGGTACGAACACAACGAGATTGCGCAGATCATGGACTGCTCCATCGGCAACTCGAAATCGCAACTCCACAAAGCACGGCTGAAACTGCGAGAATTCCTGCGTCGGGACCACCAAACCTCTCCGGGAGAGCGGGAGCACCCACCGGAGCCAGAGGACGAAAGGTAGAAGGACCATGTCCGGGCACGATATCAAAGCCTCCGAACCCGACCGCACGGGATGCCGGCAGTTTGACCAGGATCTGCCCGCCTGTTTGGAAGGCGCGGAAACGCCGGCGGTGCTGAAGCATGTGCGGGAGTGCTCCTCCTGCGCCGTAATCCTTGCCGACCTGGAGCAGATTCGCTTCGCCAGCCGCCATCTCGCCCTTCATGGGCCCCCGGCGAGAGTCTGGGCGAATATCCGCGCCAGGCTCGCCGAGGAAGGAATAATGCACGAGCAGGTTCCTGCCTGGCAGCGCTGGTTTCACCGCTTGCCCTTGCTCGCCGAGTCCGTTCCGGTTGGAGTCCTCGCGGGGCTGGCCATCCTCGCTTTGGCTCTCATGAACTCCCCCCAAGGCGTCGAGAACGAGGGCTTGCTGACCTCGCAGCCCGCCGACGGGCGGGTCTTAACGGCAGGAATCCTGCCAGTCGACATCGATTCCAGCATGGCCCGGACAATCCAGGACATGCAGGCGGCGTACTTGAGCCGGGAAGACTCGATCGAACCGGGCGTGCGGGAAATTTACCGGAAGAGCCTGGCATGCCTCGACGCCAGCATCGAAGAATGCCGGAAGCATTGCCGGCGCGACCCACACGATTCCCTCGCCCGGCAATACTTGGCTCATGCCTATCAGTCGAAGGCCGAGGTGCTTGCAGCCGCTTTGGAATACAACAATCGCTAGCCCCCTGGGAGAAGGACTGACTGTCGTGTATAATCGACGCGTGATTTTCGAGTTCGGCCAACACGGAAAGAGACTTGCCTTGCGGGCGGGTCTGGTCTTTCTGCTGGCGCCAGCCTGCCTGCTCGCGGCCGCCGCGCCGGGTCGTATGGAGAGGAGCATCGACACGATAGACTCCCCCCAGATTAGCCTGTCCAACCTGCGCGGGCAAATCTCCGTCCGCGGCTGGGTCAGGAACCAGGTGCATGTAATTTGCGTCACGGTCTCGCCCCGTGTGGAAGTAGTTGCCGAGGCCATGCCGCGAACGGGGCGTGCGGAGAGGATTCAGCTCGCCACCCACGTCCTCGATCCCATGGTAACTGGGAACGAGGAGACTGCCGACTGTGCCTTGGAAATTCCAATGGGTGCGAGCCTGGAGATCCGCAACCGCCAGGGCGCGGTGCAGATCGAGAAACTCCAGGGCCAGCACGCCTGGATCGAATCGGCGGACGGCCGGATCACCGCCATGGACGTTGCCAGCCACCTTACGGCACGGTCGCTGGGCGGGGATATCGAATTCATGCGCCCCACGGGCAGAACCGAAGCCTATACCATCACCGGGAACATCCGTCTCCTGGATCCCGAAAGCAAGAATTTGCGCGCCAACACTAATTCCGGCAAGATCACCTATCGCGGCGATTTTGTGCCGGCGGGCGAATACATACTTTCCACCTACAGCGGCGAGATCGAGGTCCTTTGCCCGTCCACAGCCTCCTTCGAACTCAACGCCAAGACCGTCAAGGGAAAACTCGAAAACACATTTTCGCTCACACCCAAGCGGCATGCCTCGTCACCCTTCTCCTCCGCGAATAGTCTTCTGGGAACTCACAAATCCGGCAGCGCGACTGTGGAATTGACCTCCTTCAGCGGCCGAATCCGCGTTCGTCCTCAGCCTTAGCCGCGGCCCGCATCCCCGAAAAACCTGGACGTTGCGGAATCTTTGACTGCCCCCCTATAATGGGACGACGAGGTTGACTGCGGCCACCGTGCATTCCCGATGACTCAACGGCGAAAGCTGATTTATCTGCTGGGATTCATGGGGGTGGGAAAATCCACCGTCGGTGGATTGCTGGCCGGGAAACTACGCTGGCCCTTTATCGACCTTGACGCCACCATTGAAGCGGGCCAAGGCACCACGATCCGCGAAATGTTCGAGAACGCCGGAGAAGCTTTCTTCCGCCAGATCGAACACGCGGCCTTGATCGAAGCCTCCAAAAGTGAGCCCGCGGTCATTGCGCTGGGTGGCGGGACTTTCGTCCAACAACTCAATTTTGAGTACATCAGTGCAACCGGCGGGGTCACGATCTGGATGGATTGTCCCGTGGAAGAGTTGCGCCGGCGCTGTGAGGGGAAAAACGACCGGCCCCTGTTCCGCGACCCGGCGAGTTTTGCCCAGTTGCTCGACCAACGGTTGCCTTACTATCAACGCGCCAACTTCCGGGTTTCAACCGAGGGACGCCATCCGGACGAAGTCGTCGAACAGATCCTCCGCCTCAACATTTTTTGACGCGAAAGGAGCCGCAAACTGACCGCATCACACATTGGCCTGACCAGCCTCCTCACCGCCATGCTCGCCGTGTCGCCTTCGCAACCCCTCGCCGCAAAAGGCCTCCCTGCTGCTGACAATCTGGACGACCGTGGCGTATTCGTGATTTCACTGGCGGGCAAGCGGATCGGGACTGAGAACTTCGAGATTCGCGCGACGAGTAACGGCATCGAAGCGGAAGGCAAAATCGAGATGCGCGTCCAGCAAGAAGGCAAGACCTTCGAGTTCAGGACCTCTTCGAAGCTGGTCCTGGATTCCGCCCTGCAGCCCCTGACCTATAGCTGGAGTCAAAAGGGCGCCCAATCCTCACAACTCGAGATCGATTTCCAGGCCCCTCCGGCCAAGGTGAGATACAAGACGGTCACGGGCGAGGAAGAAGCCCGGGACTTTGAACTCCCCAAAGACGTCGTGGTTCTGGACGACAACGTCTTCCACCACTATCAATTAATCGTCCTGAAATATTTGCGCAACGGAAGCGCCAAGCAAATCCTCCCGGCATTCGTTCCGCAGGAGGCACTGCCGGGGACTCTGGTTGTCCAAGATGCGGGGCCCGATTCGGCGGAGGTCGGAGGACAGAAACAAACTTTGCGCCATCTCGTCTTCTCAACCGAACTGAAGCAGATTGACGTCTGGTTAGGTGAGCAGGGACGCGTGCAGCGTATTTATATCTCCGACGCCCAACTCGAAGCTGTCCGAAAGAGATAACGTCAGGGTCAAGCTCACTCCTCCAACTCCGCTCCATAGAATCCCCGTTGCTCCCCCGGCGCGCGCCGCTTCCATAAAATCCGGGCGGCCACTTCTTTCGCATTGCTTCCCGGTGAGTAGCCCACCGTCAGGCGGACCCGATCCCCGATCATCATTTCCAGAGTTGTCGTGAAGCAAACCCCTGTCTTGGAGATGTTTTCCGTCTCGCCCACATCCTCCATCCGGATGCGGACCGGCAACTTGATATTAATGCGGTTGGAGCGGCGCTGGTCCGCGCCCGCCGAAGCCGGCGAGGGGGAGACACTCGGACGGGAAGTTGCCGCCCCACGCGATTCACTGCTGCCTGGGTTGAGGGTCCAATCCGTCGTCCCCGCGCACTTGGTGCAGTGCCGCTTAAGAACCGGCTGTGGTGACAGGTTTTTGAACTGCTCGGGCGTCATCTGGGCGGCGAAGCGGGATCGGCAGCGTTGGCACTCCAGGACGACGTCGACGTTCCCGCCCTGGCCACTCTTCGCGGAGTCGTCTGGGAAATTAATCCCCCAGAAGTTCGGGTCCAATCCGGCGCTTTCGACGCCCCATTCAGGGACTCCCGTAGTGGATTTCTCGATGCGGGTGACGACCGTAAACGAGGAAGACCTCA
>CAZTHM010000342.1:0-4300 GCA_964613505.1 uncultured Acidobacteriota bacterium
TAGCTGTCGCCCATGTAAGGCGTCCAGCCGTGCAGCGCGTCCCCCGTCGCGATGAGTTTCTCTTTGGGAAGGTAGACGAAGATGTCGCCGTCGGTGTGGGCTTTGCCGAGCCAGAGGATAAACACGTTGCGCGATGCGCGGTGAATGATCAGGCTCCGATCGAAAGTCAGCGAGGGGAGGAGCATCGGCTTGGTCGTCAGTTCGGCGAGATAACTTTCCGCCTGGCGCAGGTTCTCCTGGATTTCCGCTTTCTGCTGGGCGTCCGCGGCCTGGGCGAGGTCCGCCTTCAGCTTCTCAATCTCCTTGGGCAAGGCGAGGATTTCGTGCTTTACGCGCGGGATGCCACGATGCTCGATGCTCTCGCGCGTCACTTCCGAGGAAATGATCTCCACGCCTTGCGGCCACGCAGCCGGGTAAGCCTGGTTGCCCTGGTAGTGGTCCCAGTGAAAGTGCGTGTCCACGACGTATTTCACGGGATTGCTGGTCACGGTCTTGATCTGCTCGATCAGCGCGCGCGCCGCGGAGGGTTTCGAATGTGTGTCCACCACCAGTACGCTGTCGCCGAGATCAATCACCGCGGCGTTGCAGTTCACCTTGTACTGCGGCTTGGCGATCGCCGCCCAAACCCCCGGCACCACCGGCTTGAGTTCAAACAGTTGGTCTGCCGCCACCAGCGCCGGTGAGGCAAAGAAGAGAACCGCGACGAACCCTCGCAAGCACTTCATGCGCATTCCTCCTGATTTATTCGGAAACCCGACTGCCAATGGGCAGCAATTCTAGCAGAGGAGGGCAGAATTATGAATTATGAATGATGAATTGAATCTCGAAGTGAGGCTCTGGTCACTCCGAACCCGACCGGACGAAGGGAGAAGCCTTCTGCCTCCTGACTCGTGTTATATTCTCGCGCTCAGGGCACGCTGTTTGGAGAACGCAGCTTGCACAGGAATTCGTGATGCCATGCGTAATCTGAGGAAATTCTTCTGGGTGCTGGTCGCAATCATCGGCGCGCTGGGCCTGGGGATGATTGCCGCCTCGCGCGGCGAGCCGCTCAATGCCGTGTGGCTGGTCGCCGCCGCCGGATGCATCTATCTTCTCGGATTCCGCTTCTACAGCCGTTTCATCGCCTACCGCATCCTGGAATTGAACGACCGCCGCGCCACGCCTGCCGAGCGGCTCGAAGACGGGCGCGATTTCCTGCCCACCAACAAATGGGTGGTTTTCGGCCACCACTTCGCCGCCATCGCCGGACCGGGGCCGCTGGTTGGCCCGATTCTCGCCGCGCAGTTCGGCTATCTGCCCGGCACGCTCTGGATCGTGATTGGCGGCGTGCTGGGCGGCGCGGTGCAGGATTTTGTCATACTCTTCTCCTCGCTCCGCCGCGACGGAAAATCGCTCGGCCAGATGGCCAAAGACGAAATCAGCACGCTGGGCGGTTACACGGCGCTCTTCGGCGTGCTCTTCATCGTCATCATTCTGATTGCGGTGGTCGGGCTGGTCGTCGTCAACGCCCTCAAGCAAAGCCCCTGGGGGCTGTTCACCATCGCCATGACCATTCCCATCGCCCTGCTGATGGGAATCTATCTCCGCTGGCTGCGGCCCGGCAAAGTGCTGGAAACCTCGCTGCTCGGCTTTGTGCTGGTTGTCGCGGCGGTGTTGGGCGGGCGCTACGTGGCGGAATCTTCACTCGCTCCCTCCTTCACCTACGGTGGGCCGGCGCTCGCCTGGATGATTATTGGCTACGGATTTGCAGCCTCGGTATTGCCCGTGTGGTTGCTGCTCGCGCCGCGCGATTACTTGAGCACATTTGTGAAGCTCGGCGTGGTGCTGGCGCTGGCGCTGGGAATCCTGGCCGTGCGGCCCACAATGCTTCTGCCGCCGTTCACTCGATTCGTCGACGGCACAGGACCGATCTTTGCCGGCAAGATTTTTCCCTTTTGCTTTATTACGATTGCCTGCGGCGCCATCAGCGGATTTCATTCGCTGATTGCTTCCGGCACCACGCCCAAACTGCTGACGCGCGAGACCCACGCGCGCATGGTGGGCTACGGCAGCATGTTGCTCGAATCGTTCGTCGCCATCATGGCGATGGTGGCGGCCACCGTGCTGCAGCCGGGAGTCTATTTCGCCATCAACAGTCCGGCGGGGATTGTCGGGACGCTGCCCACCGACGCCGTCGCCACGATCTCCTCCTGGGGATTTCCGGTCACGCAACAGGAGATGGCCGAGCTCGCGGGCAAGATTGGCGAGGTGACGCTTTTCAATCGCACCGGCGGCGCGCCGTCGCTGGCTGTGGGGATGGCGCATATTTTTTCAAACGTGCTGGGGGGGCCGCGCCTGATGGCCATCTGGTATCACTTTGCCATCATGTTTGAGGCGCTCTTCATCCTGACCGTGCTCGATGCCGGCACGCGCGTCGGACGCTTCATGCTTCAGGACCTGCTTGGGCATTTCTGGAAACCGCTGGGCAGAACCGGTTGGTACCCAAGCATCATTCTGACCAGCTCGATCGTGGTGAGCGCGTGGGGATACTTCCTCTACCAGGGTGTGGTGGACCCGCTGGGCGGCATCAACAGCCTGTGGCCGCTGTTCGGGATTGCCAACCAACTTCTGGCCACCATCGCGCTTTGCGTCGCCACCACGATCCTGATCAAGATGGGAAAGACGCGCTATGTGTGGGTGACGCTCGCGCCGCTCGGCTGGCTCGCCTCGGTCACCATGACGGCGAGCGCGCAGAAGATTTTCCATCCCAACCCCAGAATCGGTTTCCTGTCGCACGCGCGTTTGCTCGGGGAGCAGCTTGCCGCGGGCGCGATTCCCGCCGACCAGGTCGCGCTCACGGAACGCCTGATTTTCAACGACCGCCTCGACGCCGTGGTGACGACCGTTTTCGCGAGCTTGGTGCTGCTGATCCTGATTGAATCCGGCCGCCACTGGTGGCTTTACGTTTTCGGCCGTAAACAACCTGTACTGAACGAGGCGCCGATGGTGCTGTCGAAGCTGCCGGCGGAAGCGTGAGGCAAGTGGACAGTGGTTAGTGGACAGTGGACAGCAGTCGCTCGTCGGGAGCATTTTCGTTGTGGTTGAGGTGTGTAACATGGTCAGAGCGCGAACTTTTCTGCGGCGAATCTGGGAGATCGCCCGCGAAGTGTTCGGGGACAAGGCGTATGATCGCTACGCCGAGCACCTTCGCGGGCAAGGGGAAACACCGCTGCCGCCCGGGGAATTTTACGTTTCACAATTGCAGCGTAAATACTCGCGCCCATCGCGATGCTGCTAGTAAAGAGGAGGCCTTAATGCGCCGTTCTGCATTTCTGGTTTTTGTCGCCAGTCTGGCCGTGGCCACAGCTCAGGAACCGCCATTCTCCAAACAGTACCTGCCCGTCAAGCAGTACTCCCAGCAGGAAAACGAAGCGCTGGTGAAGAAGTTCCAGGAACTGCGCGTGTCGGATGTCGTCGATGGCCTGGACGTGGTCGGCCTGCAGGACGTTACGGTCATGGACCATGGCATCGCGCCGTTCTGGCGCGACGAAAAGGATTTCACTCACCGCATCTATGGAGTCGCAGTGACGCTGCGCATCGTGCCGCCGCAGGAGCGCGCGCCGAATTTCCCCTCGCACGCGGAGTTCGCCAAGTGGGAGGGCAACTGGTACGAAGCTAAAATCCCCGGCGACTTCGAGCCCTACCTCAAGCCCGACACCGTGCTGGTGATTGACGCCTCGCGCACCAAGGACGTGGGCTTTTGCGGCTCGAACAACGCGCTCAACTGGTTCACGCGCGGCATGCGCGGCATCGTCACCGACGGCGGCTGCCGCGACCTCGACGAAATCATCCTCGAACATATCCCGCTCTACCAGCGCGGCCCCACCAACGGTATCGATCCCGGCCGCATCCAGATCGAGTCTTACAACCAACCCGTGAATGTCGGCGGCGTGCTCGTGATGCCCGGCGATATCATCGTGGGCGACGCACAGGGAGTGGTGGTGGTGCCGCGCGCCCAGGCCGAAGCCGTCCTCGCCGCCGCGCACCGCATCCAGGAGGATGACAAAGTTGGCCGGCGCGAACTCTATAGGAAACTGAATCGCCCGCCCGACTTCACCGTCAAGTAGGTGCCCGGCAACTTCGACCAGCGAGGGGGAGTCGAGAGCGCCGGCTACGCCCATCCGCAGTCTGCACCGGTCGGTCCTATTTCAACATTGGTTAACATGGTGCGTCACGGTGGTGGGGGCAGTCGGAGAGGAAGGGTTGGGCCGACCAGCGGTCTATTTCTGACTTTTCGTCACTTCTCATATTATCTCTGTGT
>CAZTHM010000343.1:0-4293 GCA_964613505.1 uncultured Acidobacteriota bacterium
CGATATCTCCGGAGAACGGTGGCCGCCGCCAGTCCTTTGCCTTTGCCGTGACCACGTCGGTGTGATTCAACAGAACGAGCGGCCGGAGGCTGCCGTCGCCTTTGAGGACCGCGTACAGATTGGCGCGCCCAGGCGCGTAGGGATAGATTGTGTTGGGTATCCCCGCCTGGTCGAAGAGACGATGGAAAAACTCCGCAGCGGCGAGCTCGTTTCCGGGCGGGTTCGAAGTGTCGATGCGGAGGTACTCCTGGAAGAGCCGCACGGCTTCGTCCTGGTAGCGCTTCCACGGGATGCTTTGAAGATGGTCGTCGAGTGAGGTCTGCGCCGGCGCAGGACCGGCATATCCCAGCAAAAGCAGAATCCCCAAAACCGGAGGCAGTTTCATCAGGGCCTCTGAGCGGGTAAGCATCTCAGAAATCAGCACGTGTAAGTCGCCACGCGCCGCGTAACTATACCAGAAGCAAAGAGGCAGACAAGCCTGACCGAAGGATGTATGGCTCCGACGGATCGGTCTTCGCGATTCCGAGGCATGGAATCACTCAATCTGTTGAAAATAAATGCCTTGGTAACATACTTTGCCAGTCGCTCTGCCCGGGATTGGCCAAAGTCAGAAGACAATAGTGTATCGGATTGTTGTCCCCAGAACTTCACATAAGTTATTGAAATTAAGCATCTTACAAATCACCTCGCGATGACCGGACGGCCGGTCCAACACTCCGGCCTGCAAATCGCTTGCCATGATGTAGCCAAAAACCTTATATTCAAAAGGGTTAAAGTGCAGTTCACGCCGCGCCTGGGTGCTCGACTGTGGCAAAAGGCAATCTGCCTAACATATTCGTGACGTTGGCCGCCCCCACGCTGGAGGGCATGGAAGCTCAGGCCAATCGCATGAGCGGGATTCCCGTGGGATTCGAGTTGCGTCTCGACTACCTGCAGGAACTGACTGACTTTGAGTCCCGTCTCCACACATTGCTCTCGGAGCTGCACTCGCCACAAACCATCGCAACCTGTCGCCGGGCCGAAGCGGGAGGTCAATTCCAAGGCGGGATTGACCAGCAGGTGGCGCTGCTTCAGTCAGCGGTTGGGGCGGGGTGCCAGTGGGTAGACCTGGAAATCGAGTCGGTTGATCGCGGTGGGAAGAGTCTTCTGCAGCAATTCGAATCCGCGAAACTGATCGTCTCCTATCACAACTACCGCAAGACGCCGCCGCTGGGACCGATTCTTCGCCGCATGGCGCGCCTGCCGGTGCAGATTGTGAAGATCGCCAGTTTTGCTCGCGAGCTCCAGGATAACCTGCGGATCAAACATCTGATCAAGGGGCGGGGGCGCCGCAGCCCCAAATTGGTCTCGCTGGCGCTGGGACCCGCGGGCCTGCCCTCACGGGTGATGGCGCTGCGCTGGGGTTGTCCTTTCACCTACGCGTCCGTGGGGAACCACCTGGGGGTGGCTCCGGGCCAATTGCCCGCGGAACTGTTGCGCTCGGTCTATCACATCGATCGGATGGACCGCTACACGCAATTTTACGGCGTGGTGGGGACCCACGCCGCGATTTCGCTTTCGCCGGCCATGCAAAACGCCGCCTTTCAGGCCAAGCACGTCAATGCCTCTTATCTTCCCTGCCAGACCACGCGGCTAAGCGATTTCCTGGCCTTCGCGCGGAGGATGAAGTTCCAGGGTTTCAGCGTGACCATGCCCTACAAGCGGGCGATCATTCGCAGCCTCGACTGGCTCGATCCGCTGGCCACGCGGCTTGGCGCGTGCAACACTGTCGCCATCCAGCACGGCAAATGGATGGGGTGGAACACCGATGCCGCGGCGGTCGTCGAAGTGCTCACCAAGCGTCTGCGATTGGCGGGCAGCCGCATCCTGATTGTGGGCGCGGGCGGCGCGGCGCGCGCCGCGGCTTATGCCTTGCGGGCCGAGGGAGCGGAATTGTTCATTGCCGCACGCCGTGAAGCGTTGGCGCAGCGCCTGGCGCGCAGCACCTCGGCGCGCGTCATTCCCTGGGACAGCACGGAAGGCCTGGACGTGGATACGGTCATCAACGCCACGCCGGTTGGGATGCCTCCTCAGACCGACGCCATGCCCATCGATTTGGCGCGCTTGCGCGTGCGTGTGGTGTTTGACATGGTGTACTACCCGCTGGAGACGCGCTTCCTGGCAGAGGCGCGCGGGAAGGGCTTGACTACCATCTCAGGCCTGGAGATGCTGGTGGCGCAGGGCGCCCGGCAATTCGAAATCTGGACCGGCCTCGCCGCTCCACGCGCCTTGATGGAACAGGCGATCCGGCAGGCGCTTAGCCACTCGTCCGGATGATTGAAAAGAGAAATCAAAAGTAAGAAGTAAAAGGTCAAATGGCAAAAGTAGATTCCCGCTTGGTGGAACCCCGGGCATCGCTATCGTGGTTCTCCTTTTGATTTTTGCCTTTTTACCTTTTCCTTTTGATTTTCCTTGAGCTTGGTTTTCCTGATGCCTGACGTTACGCCCAACTTCGCGGAATTCACGCGCCTGGCCCGTCGCGGGAACGTTGTCCCCGTCTTCCGCGCGGTCGTGGCAGACCTGTTGAGTCCTGTCTCCGCATTCCTGCGGGTGGCGCCGCAGGGCGGGGCTGGAACCCGCCCCTACAGTTTTCTTCTGGAAAGCGTCGAGGGCGGGGAACGCGTAGGGCGCTACACCTTCTTCGGTGTCGATCCCTTTCAGGTCATATCCTGCCGCGGTGACCGCATCACCCTCGTGCGGGGCGCGCGGCGCGTGGAAGAATCCGGGAACATCTTCGACTACCTGCGGCAGACCGGCACGAAGTACCATCCCGTCTCGCTCCCCGGGTTGCCGCCTTTTTCCGCCGGCGCGGTCGGTTATCTTTCCTACGAAGCGGTGCGAATGCTCGAGCGCCTTCCGCCGCGCGTCGAGCCCGACGTCGATCTGGACGACGCGGCGTTCATGTATTTTTCCAATCTCGTCGCCTTCGACCACGTTCAGCACCGCATCTTCCTCATCGCCAACGTGCTGACCGAGGAAGGCGGGGGAAGCCTGCGCGCCAAGTACGACGCGGCGGTGGCCCACCTCGCCCGCTTGGAGCGTCGGCTGCAAGGGCCTCTTCGCCTGGCGCGTTTCCGCCGCCCCAAGGGTCCGCTGCGCGTGCGCGCCAACATGACGCGCGGCCAATACGAAAGCATCGTCGAGCGCACCAAGGAATACATCCGCGCCGGCGACATTTTCCAGGGCGTCTTGTCACAACGGCTGGAAGTTCCGGTCCGCGTGCCGCCCTTCGAGGTCTACCGAGCCCTGCGCGCCGTCAATCCCTCGCCTTACATGTACTTCTTGCGGCTCGGCGACGCCACCATCCTCGGTTCTTCGCCCGAGATGCTGGTCAAAGTCTCCGGGCGCGATGTCGAGCATCGTCCCATCGCCGGAACGCGCCCGCGGGGAAAGACTGAAGAGGAGGACCGGCGACTGGAAGCGGAATTGAAGTCCGACGAGAAAGAGCGGGCCGAACACATTATGCTGGTGGACCTGGGGCGGAACGACATCGGCCGCGTGTGCGAGTTTTCGACCGTACACCCGAAAGAAGTGATGTTCGTCGAGCGCTACTCGCACGTCATGCACCTCGTCTCCATCATCGAGGGCCGGCTGCGCGAGGACAAAGACAGCTACGCCGCCCTCGCCGCCTGCTTCCCCGACGGGACACTTACGGGCGCGCCCAAAGTGCGCGCCATGGAAATCATTGACGAGCTCGAACCCACGCGCCGCGGCCTCTACGGCGGCGCCGTGCTCTATCTGGATTTTTCCGGCAACCTGACTTCCTGCGTCGTCATCCGCACCGTCCTCATTAAGGACCGCAAAGCCTACCTGCAAGTCGGCGCCGGCATCGTCGCCGACTCCGTCCCCTCACTGGAATTTCAGGAATCCATGAACAAGGCGAAAGCCGTGCTCAAGGCTTTTGAGTTGGCGGAAAAGGGTCTCTGAAGAGGGAAGTCAAAAGGCAAAGGTTAAAAATCAAAAGGCAAAAGTGATGCCGCGTGGCTAGGGGGGTGAAAGTCTTTTCTCCAAATGGCTTTTGACCGCGGGCCACTCGGAATCGATGATGCTGAAATAGACCGAGTGGCGGATGCGGCCGGTCCAGGTGACGACGTGGTTGCGGAAGATACCTTCTTCTTTGGCGCCGATGCGCAGGAGCGCGGCGCGCGAGCGCTCGTTGAGCGAGTCGGTTTTGAACTCCACGCGCAGGCATCCCCAGTTTTCGAAGGCGTGGCGGAGCATCAGGTATTTCGCCTCGGTATTGGCGGCGGTGCG
>CAZTHM010000344.1:0-4286 GCA_964613505.1 uncultured Acidobacteriota bacterium
ACCGGCTGCTGGGGACTCGCCTGGGCGCGGCGGCCACCAACTGCCTGGCTGACGGCAAGTTCGGTGTGCTGGTGGGCGTACACATGGACGAGATCTCCGTCACTCCGCTGGCGGAAGTCGTGACTCAAAAGAAGCAACTGGATCCGCGCCTGCTGGAACTGGAACGAGTCCTGGCGATGTGATTGTTTCCAGGCCGCGCCGCTCCCGGCCGTGCGTGCCGGCCAGCCCTGCCTTGACGCTCTCAACCTTTTCCCATAGATTTAGTGCTCTGCCGAAAGCGACGGAGGGGTTGGCTGGTGCGTTAGACGGGGCCGACCTGCTCAGTTTGGAGACCGTATCCGCTTGGGCCCGGCAACCCGGTTCTTCATGTCACCTGCCAAACCAGCACGAATGAAGGCGCTGAAGATTCTCCCTTATCTTGGCATTCTGGCCTTCGTCATCCCTGCCTTTTCATTCACCCCTGTGGCCGCGCGTCATGGCATGGTGGTTTCGAGCGAGCCTCTGGCATCCGCGGCAGGGCTGGAGATACTGCGCGCCGGAGGAAACGCCGTGGACGCCGCGGTCGCGGTTGGCTTTGCCCTGGCCGTCACGCACCCGGAGGCTGGCAACATCGGCGGCGGGGGATTCATGCTGATCCGCCGGGCAGGTGGCGACTCCGTCGTCGTGGACTATCGTGAGGAGGCGCCCGCGGCTGCTTCTCGCAATATGTTCCAGGACGCGCACGGAGAACTGATACCGGAGTCGAGCACGGTCGGCGCGCTGGCGGCGGGCGTGCCGGGAACGGTTGCTGGCTTGGCGCTCGCTCACCAGAAATACGGGAAGCTTCCCTGGGCGCGCGTTCTGAGGCCGGCGATTCGTTTGGCGGAGACCGGCTTTCCAATCAGCTATGAGCTGAGTGAATCGCTTCGAGCTGACCGCGAGTTGCTTTCGAAGTTTGCGGAAACCCGCCGCATTTTTCTGCGCGATGGCAAGTTCTACCAGCCCGGTGAAGTTTTCCGCCAGCCGGAGCTGGCGCGCACGCTGCGGCGGATCGCCGTCGGTGGCCCGGCGGTTTTCTACAGGGGCCCACTTGCCCGCGCCATCGCGGCTTCCATGGAGAAGCATCACGGACTCATCAAACTCGAAGACCTGCGGCAGTATCAGGCCAAGATTCGCCAGCCTATGCGCGGCGATTTCCGCGGCTTTGAAATTCTGACGGTGCCTCCACCCAGTTCCGGCGGGGTCGGCCTGCTTGAAATGCTCAACGTCCTCGAGCCGATGGATTTGGGCGAACCGAATTCTTTCCAATCGATCCATCGGATGGCGGAGACGATGCGTCGCGCCTATGCCGACCGCGCCGCCTACCTGGGAGACGCGGATTTCGTCTCCGTGCCCGTGGCGGGACTCACGAACAAGAAGTACGCTGCCAAGCTTCGCGACGAAATCCTCCAGGCCGGAGCTGAAGTGGCGGTCCAGGCAGGCAAGCCCGCCGAGTTCGAGTCTTCGCAGACGACTCACTTCTCCGTGGTCGATGCCGCGGGAAATGCCGTGGCGAACACCTACACTCTGAACGGCGGCTACGGAAACGGGTTGACCGTCGAGGGCGCGGGTTTCCTCCTCAACAATGAAATGGACGATTTTGCGGCCAAGCCCGGAGAGCCAAACATGTTCGGGCTGGTGCAAGGCGAGGCCAACGCCGTCGGGCCGCGCAAGCGCCCTTTATCTTCCATGACTCCGACGATTGTCACCAAAGACGGAAAAGTCCGGTTGGTCCTTGGGTCCCCCGGCGGAGGAACGATTATCAACACCGTGCTTCAGGTTCTCTTAAACGTCCTGGTTTTCAAAATGAACGTTCGCCAGGCCGTCACCGCGCCGCGTTTTCATCACCAGTGGATGCCCGACGTTCTGGTGATGGAACGGGTGGGCTTTTCCGCGGATACCGTCGAGAAGTTGAAGGAAGCGGGATACAAGATCCACTTTCGGGATCGGATGGGCGCCTGCGAGGCCATTGAAATCAACCCCGAAACAGGGTGGCGATTTGGCGCCGCGGACCCTCGGGCAAGTGGAAAGGCGGTCGGATTCTGATGGAATTTGCGCTCTCGACACACCTGTTCGTCAGCGAACGGCTGAGCTCCCACATCTTGGACCAGATTCTCGGCGCCGGTATCCGGAAGATGGAGATCTTCGCGGCTCGCCAGCACTTTGACTATCACGACAAGAACCACGTCCGTGATGTGGCGCAGTGGTTCACGGACCACGAGGTGGCGCTGCATTCTCTTCACGCGCCTCTCTACGGGGATTTCGATTGGGGCCGGGGCGGCGGCCCTCCCGTCTCGGTCGCCTACCTGGAGAGAAGGAAGCGGATCGATTCGATGGACGAGATCAAGCGCGCCATCGAGGTGGCGGAGCAGATGCCGTTCCGCTACCTCATCCTCCATCTCGGCCTTTCCAACGAGGAATACGAACTGGCGAAATTCGACGCCGCCCTCACTTCCATCGAGCATCTGAAGATCTTTGCCAAGGAGCGCGGCGCGCAGATCCTGCTTGAGAACACTCCAAATGAATTGAGCACGCCGGAGCGGTTGCTGGAGTTCATTCACTACACGCGCTTGGAGGACTTGAAAATCTGTTTTGACACCGGCCACGCTCACATGACCTGCGGCGTGCAATCGGCATTTCAAACACTCCGCGACCGCATCGTCTCCACGCATATTCACGACAACCGGCGGGAGAAGGACGACCATTTCCTGCCCTTTGACGGCGAGATTGATTGGGAACAGACCATTCGCGACTTCCGCAGCGTGGACGGCCAGTTTCCCCTCCTCTTCGAGTTGCGTCAGTACGGGCCCGAGGTGACCAGCTTCGCCCGGCTGCGTGAGGTGATGGAGAAGTTGGAAGCCATCCGCTGAGGACTGTAGCGGCGGTATGTGACCGCCATTTGAATTTCACGCTCCGAGTGCACCCCCGAATCACGGAGGAAAACTGCCGTGCCCCCTGTTGTCGAGATTCGAAACCTGGCGCAATCCGTCGGCCAGGACGTGATGATCCAAGGCTGGCTCTATAACCTGCGGGAGAGCGGAAGGCTGCTGTTCCCGCTGTTTCGCGACGGGTCTGGGATCGTCCAGGGTGTGGTGCCCAAGAGCGCCGTCACGCCGGAAGTGTTTGCGCGCGTGCGCGGGCTGACGCAGGAATCTTCTTTGCGCGCCACCGGAAAAGTGCGGGCCGATGCGCGCGCCCCCGGCGGCTTTGAACTCGACGTCTCGAATGTGGAAGTCCTCCAGCTCATTCCCGCTGGCAGTCCCTACCCGATTACGCCCAAGGACCACGGCGTCGAATTCCTGATGGATCACCGTCATCTCTGGCTGCGCTCCAGCCGCCAGCGGGCGATCCTTGGGGTGCGGCACGAGATCATCAAAGCCTGCCGCGATTTCTTCGATGACCAGGAATTCACGCTGGTCGATACTCCTATCTTCACGCCCGCGGCGTGCGAAGGCACCACGACTCTATTTGAAGTGAATTATTTCGAGGAGAAGGCATACCTGACGCAGTCTGGCCAGCTCTATAACGAAGCTGCCGCCGTCGCCGTCGGCAAGACCTACTGCTTTGGGCCGACGTTTCGCGCCGAGAAATCCAAGACCCGTCGTCACCTGACCGAGTTCTGGATGATTGAACCCGAAGTCGCCTTCGCGCACCTCGACGACGCCATGCAACTGGCGGAGGAGCTCGTCGCTTTCGTTGTCCGCCGCGTGCTGGAGAAACGCCGCGCCGAACTCAAGACGCTGGAGCGCAATGTTGTGCCGCTTGAGAGGTGTACGCTTCCGTTCCCGCGCTTGAGCTACGACGCCGCCGTCAAGACTCTGCAGGGAAAAGGCAGCGAAATTCAGTGGGGCGGCGATTTCGGCGGAGGAGACGAGACGATTCTCTCCGAGGGTTTCGACCGGCCGGTGCTGGTGCATCGCTATCCGAGTCAGATCAAGGCGTTCTACATGGCCCCAGATCCGTCTCGTCCCGAGGTGGCGCTCTGCGTGGACGTGCTCGCGCCGGAAGGCTACGGCGAGATTATCGGTGGCGGGGAGCGTCTTGCAGACTACGACCTGCTCGTCAAGCGGATCGAGGAGCACCAATTGCCCCGCCAGGCCTTTGAATGGTATTTGGATTTGCGCCGCTATGGCACCGTGCCCCACGCGGGCTTCGGCATGGGCATCGAGCGCGTCGTCGCCTGGATTTGCGGCCTCGAGCACGTGCGAGAGACAATACCCTTTCCACGCATGCTGCACCGTCTCTATCCGTAGATGAAGGTTGGTCTC
>CAZTHM010000345.1:0-4286 GCA_964613505.1 uncultured Acidobacteriota bacterium
CTGCTCTTCGGCGAGATGGGCGATGCGCTGCTGCTCTCGAGCGCTCGCCTCGAACCCGCGCGCCTCGCGGCCAGCGGCTTTCAGTTTCGCTATCCCGAGCTCGAAGCCGCGCTGCGGCACGTCCTCAACAAGCCCGCAGCGCGATGAGTCACGGCGCAGGCTGCGCGCAGGGGAAGGCGGCAGTGACCAGCGCACCCTCGTTGTCGATGCTAATCCGCGCGCAGGTCGATCCATCGGGGCTTGTCAGAATGATTCCTTTTCCCGCCCCCAGCGCCTGGAAGTCCCCAGTCGTCGTCACCACATCGCCGTTGCCGTTGACGCTGAATTTCTCGACGGCTCGGACCTGTCCGCTCAGAAGCTTGCCGCCCGATTCATTGTCGAAAACTCCGGCGATGCCGTCGGGACTCTGGACGACATCCCAAACGCCCTTGCTGGCGCCGTCTTCAAACAATACTTGACCCGAGACGCCGATGCCGGAGTGATTCTTACTCCAACCCACCACACCGATGTTGGGTCTGTCCTCGGCCGTGGCAATACCAAAGACGCCAACCGCAGTGCCTACGCCCTGCACCCCGTTGCCGTTGCTCGCGGTCGCCTGCCCATAAACCCCGTACAAGGGCCCGTCGCCCCGGACGCCCGTCCCCAAATCGCTCCAAGAGGATCCATGTACCCCGACCGTCGAACCCGTCTCGGCCTTGGCCTGACCCCATACCCCGGTGCCCTGGTCACTTACAGTTATTCCGGTGACGCCGGTGGTGTTTCCCGTGCTGCTTCCTGCGTCACCCCACACACCCGCACCTTCCGGGCTGAGCGTGCTGCCGTGAACTCCGTTTGTCGCGCCGGTCGTGCCATAGGCAATGCCCCACACGGCAGCGGCGTTGTATGTGGTTCCTTGTGTGGTGGCAAGCACTCCGCCGCCAGCGCCGCTTTGCGTGACCCGCACGAGTGCGTCGGCGGCGTTGCCGTTGAAGATCCCCGCGCCCGCCCCGACCGCGCCACTGACGCTAACACTTCCTTCCACATTTTGATTTCCAAGGAAAATGTTCCCTGCCAGTGTTGCCGCACCCGGCACATCGCCGACCGTGTGCGTATGCCCGATCTGAGTATAACGAGCGTCGGTGAAGCCCGTATCCAAGCTGAGCGCGCCGCTCGAGGTGATTGGCCCGCCGGTCAAGCCCGTGCCACTGCCCACGCTGGTGACCGTGCCGCCGGCGCTACTCGGAATGCCCGTCAAGCCCGAGCCGTTGCCGATAAAGGCCGTCGCCGTTACGTTGCCGCTGCCGTCCACGCGGAATACTTCGGTGTATGACGACGTGCCAGTCACTCCGCTGAGGATCTTCCCGCCCACATGATTGTTGAACACTCCGGCGGTGGCGCCGGCGCTCCACACCGCCCCATAGACCCCAATGCCGGCATCGCCGCGGGTTTCTCCCATAACGCCTACCCCATTGGGAGCAGCGCCAAGTCCTCGAACGCCCACACCGTTGTCGCCGTACGCGGTGCCCTTGACGCCCACGTTCCCGCCGGTGGTCGCCGTGGCCTCGCCCTGCACCCCGACGCCGTTTGCGGCCGCCGACGTTCCGGCAACGCCGATGGTCTGATTGCTCGTGGTGCTGGTGGCTTCGCCGCGCAGCGCCGCCTTGCCCGCTGTCGTGCTTACCGTCACGGCGCGCAGCGCGTCGCCGCCGTCGTTCTGCTGGACGGAGACCACCTGTGTCGTGTTGCTGTCCACGAAGTTCGTGGCAGGTTGTGTCTTAGGCGCAGGTCCGCCGGCTGCGGCGGGAGCGGCGGCCAGGGCCTTGCCCGTGGGAGCCGCGGCCGACCCCGCGGGCATCAGCACCGCCACTGCGGTGCGGACCTTTTCGTTGAGCTGCTCGGCGAGCACGAAATCGGAGGCGCGCTTGCCGCCGAGTTTTTCCGCGTCTTCGGCCTTCAAGGCGTATGGGACGCTGACCATCAGCACGCGCGGGTCTTCATCGCGGTTCTCCACCTGCACTCCCAGCCAGCGTGCTTTGCCGCCGGGGAAGAGTTCGACGGGCACGCCTTCGCTGGCGGTCGCGCCGAGCAGAACCGTATAGCGGCCCTGTTCGTCCAGTTGGAGGACCTGCCATTCCGTCCACAGCGCCGCGCCACCTTGCGACTCCTCGTAAACCGAGAACGTGAGCCGCGCTGCCACGCCGCCGAGCGGTTCGCCGTTGCGGTCTTTTACGGCGCCATTGAACTGGATAAGGCGAGGAACACTCGCCACCGAAGCCTTGGTGGGATTCGAACTCGCAGCCTCTGGTTGCTGGGCTTGCGCTTCCATTTGCGCAAACAGAAACACGAATGCCATGCAGGTGTAGATGAGAACTCGGCGCATACGACACCTCCGCGCGGATTTCGGTGAGGATATTTCCCTCAGCCTGCATCACTACTTGGGGCTTGGCAAGAAATAAATGGTGAATTACTCAATCGCTACGAGGCATAATACCCGAACTGTTGCGCATCGTCGCCAATTCCGATGATGGTCAGTTCTGAATCTGACCGTCGGCTCTTCTACTGGCTTCTGAATTCTGCTTTCTTCACTTTTCGAAGTAGGGATGTTTGGAGACGGGAAGCTGCGGGATCTGGCCGCCGGGTTTGCGGATGGTTACGTCGTCAAAGAGGAGGGAGGGGACGGCGACGGAGACGAGCGGGGCGCCGGCTTCGCCCTGAGCCACGTCGAACAACGAGACCGTCTGGAACATGCCCATGGTGCGGGCGATCAGGGGAGCGCTGTACACGGTGGGAGAGTCGGACGCCGCCACGATGTCCCGGAAGGTCGCGGCGCCAATCTGGGTAAGTTCGAGGTTGCGGACCAGTTCTTCGTGGCCGTCGGCGTACAACTTGTAAGCGAGGATGGGATTGTCGACTCGCTCGTCATTGCGGCCGCGCTGCATGAGCATGGCGCTCAATTCTTCCGGCGACGCCTTGAGGGCCGGGTTGCCGAGACGGCGAATGACGATTCCGAATTCCTTGTCGCGCTGCTTGAGCAATTGGATGAAGCGTTCGCGTAGCGCCGCCTCGCTCAGGCCGCCCTCGGCGGTAACAATCAGGTTGCTGGGAAGGATTCCTGCGCCGCGCCGGTGGCCGTTGCTTTGCGCGATGCCACTGACGGGGCTGCGGGTCGTCAGCAGGGTCTTGAGAATGCCGTGCTCGACGAGGCGAGTTTCGCGCGCCGGAACGCCTTCATCATCCACCCGATAATGTACGGCCAGCGGCATCTTGTTGTAGCCGGAGAGGGTGGGATTGTCCACGACGCTGAAGGCCTCGGGCAACACGCGCGAGCCGAGCTTATCAAGGAAAGGATTCTCCAGGCTCGCCAGGAAGGCTTCCAACTGGGGATTATCGGCGAGCGGCAGCCGGGCGGCCAGCAGCCTCGGGGCGAACAACTGGCAGAAAAGTTCCGCGGCGGCCTGTCCTTCAAAGAGCACCGGCCCATTGTAGCGCTCGAGTTGAGGAGCCTCGCGCAGCCGCTGCAGGCGTTCACCCATCTCGCGCAGCCGCGCGGTGAATTCAGCTGGCGAGGGGAGGTCGTTCTTCGAGCGCCCGTAGACCGCAAGGAAATCGTGGAGCGGCATGCCGTCGGCGGCTTGCGTGCCGGCCACCGCCACCAGGCTCACGGAAGGCGTGAGGCGCGTGAAAGAGGACCCTTCGCTGTTCAAGTAGTGCGTTCGCACGCTGCTGGCGCGCAGGCGAACCGTGGAGATGAACGAGGCGGGCAGCGTCTTGAAGACTGCGGAGATTTCCTTGACCGTCCGCTCGGCCTCGGCAAGAGTCATGGCGACCGGTGACGCATCGTCGGTGATGGTGCTGGGCATGTCCTTGCTGAAGTCGCCGAGTTGCTCGCTGCGGGTTTTGCTGCGCATCGCGGCGCGCTTGCGGGCGATGTCTTCGAGGGCCTTCTTGTAGGCGCTGTCGGTAGCCAGCCAGATCTGCCGACGCAATTCCTGATAGTCGTCGTCGAGAGGGATGCCGAGCGTTCCGCCGAAGAGCCGGGTGACGCCCGCGGCGCCGGAGGGAATCGAAAAGAAATTGGTGTTGTCGAGCGAGTAGTCACCGACGCGCACTTCCACGGTCAGGAGCCGCATGTGCGTGTCTTCGCTGGCAGTGAGGCTGCCAAAAGTCGCGGAGGCCGCCGTCGTCGTGCCATCCTGCACGGTGTAGGCGATGAAGTAGGGCTTGTCGAGATCGTTGAGCCGGAGTTGCTGCATCGAGCGCGCGAGCTCATCCTGCATGGCCTTGCGGATGACGTCATCGGCGCCGGC
>CAZTHM010000346.1:0-2780 GCA_964613505.1 uncultured Acidobacteriota bacterium
GAAAATCCTGAAAGCATTTGTCCCACGAGCAGCTATTGGCGGGCTGCCTCAGCCGGTGTGATATCGGACACGGGCAGCAAGGATGTGAACACACTGTTGAGCCATTTGTCGACACTTGCAGCGTCCTGGAGAGCCTCCGAAACTGTAAAGTCGCGGAACTTGTTCCCCACCCCCTGCTGGAGTGCCAGCACGCAGAACCCCCGCCGGTTACTCCAGAGCAGCTTTCCCTGCGCGTCCCACAATTTCAAAACGACGGTCGAGGCGGGCACGTGGCCGTCGATCGGAAGAGCAGCGATGAAGGCCAAAGTCCGCGACGTGAGAGAGGAGACCGGTTGCTGTGCGCCATCCCAGACAGCTTTTTGGGACCGGAAGTTGACTTGCACCACTTCGATATTGGTTTCCATCACCGCATCAACATGCGTGGCGGAAGCGATGCGCTGGATCAACGTCCGGTGCGTCTGGGCATAGGCTGCCAGGTCCACATCTCCTGTCTCCGGATCGACGTACTTGAGAGTGGAGTTGGATTTGCCCGCACGGTCGCGAATCTCTTCCGCGAGCATACGGTGCGCCGTGAACCACCCGAGTTTAGATTGGAGAAAACTTTCCATAGCCTCGAACAGACCGTCGGCATCTTGCACTTCGGAACTCGGTAAGAGGATGATCCGCTTGATCCGGGGACAGAACTGTTTCGCTGAAACGAATGAATTCTCGAGGGGATACTCCAGCCACTGAAGCTCGTTCACGTTGCTCTCGGGAAAATACCATGCCGTCACAGCGGAACCGACCGCGACCTTCTCAGTAAAATCTTCTTTGGGCTGGAGCGTGACTTCATTGCCTTTCTTGTCTCGAATCGTCAACTGCGCGGGCTCAACCTCCGTAGCCAAGCCCACAATCTTTAAAGGCCTCGGTTGTTTTTCAGCGGCCAGGCCGGTAGCGGCAAGTCCCAACGAAAGGACAACTCCCAATCGCAGCCAGCAGTTTCTCCCAGCTTTCGACCGGCGACCCATTCCCTGGTCCGTAATCAACCGCCCTCCTCCGGGATCCTGATTCACTCTGCTCTTCCAACGGCTCGCACCCTGCGCGCCATTCGGAAGCACTCTCCGTGGCAGAAGTCGTACCCATGAGATCTTAGCCAGGCATCGGTTTGCTGGCAAGGCTCGGAGTTTGCGGATTTAGTTTGCGATTCAACCGGCCGAGGGCTGCGCAGTGGCAGGCATCGGGCGGTCCCTCGGACGAGGAACTCGCCCGCGTCCGGGACGGCTCAGGCTGCTCCACTGGAGACCGGAGGGGCGGCGGAAATGCCGCCCCTTTTGAATTAGCAGCACACCCTATTTCACTTCCAACCAGTTCTTTCCGAGGTACAGCTTGGCGGGGCCGCCCTTGGCGACGACCACCTGGAGAGGCTTCGGCTGAGCAAGCTCGGCGTCCTTTTTCAACGCGCACTCGACAACTTTGCCGCCCGCTTGATCGTAAACAAAGAACTTGCCCTCCTCGGCGCCAGTAGCCGCAGGCTTGGTAAACCCAAAACCGTAGCTCCCCACGCCAATCGCCATCCCGCAGAGAGTGATTTTGCTCTCACTGATGATCAGGCCCTCATATTTCTGCTGAATTTGGGAGCTGTATCCCGTCGTATCAATCAGAGCGAACAGCACACGCGCGCCGGCTGGAGTCTTGAGCAGCGCGGCGTTACGCTTTTGCGTCGGAATCGCGTTGCCCTCCAAGTAGAAATCCTTCGGCACGGCGGAATCAAAGGCCTTTCCACTGACCAGTTCGAACCCACTCTGGGCGCGTGCGGCACTCGGCCAAACGGCGAGCACCGCGGTCATCAGACCGATACTGACTGCAAAACAGATTCTCCTCATTGCCCTCCTCCTCGCGTGACTTCCTGGAGCGATTCCAGGACGTCGAAATCCCATTAGAACAGGCAGAGTCTATCACGGCGCGAACGGGTAGAGAGGTGTAATTCCGTCTTGGAAACGAGCGCGATGGCTCCGTGCCTGACGCCTTTCGCTTGCTTGCACCCGCCGGAGCGGTTACGATTCCTGTCGTGGTGCGACGGGTGCGTGATTTCGCGACCCGGCGTACGCGATTCTGCAAGAAGACTTATCCACCCGGCTCAGGGGATTCCTCACGATGTTCGCATCCAGGTTCATCCGACCCTCGTCTGTGGCAGTGACCGCCGTCCTTGGGCTGGGCTTAGTGACCGCGATCGCCACGCTTAGGCGGCCCGGCTTTGGGTCGAGCGTCGTAGTGGCCGGGAATCCTCAGCGCATAGAGCTTCACCTATCGGGCTTGACGGCGCCAGCGGAGGTCTACCGCGACCGCTTCGGCATCCCACACGTTTACGCGGGCTCGACCGAGGACGCCTACTTTGTTCTCGGCTACCTCCACGCCACCGACCGATTATTCCAAATGGAGCTGTTTCGCCGGCGAGCCTCGGGGACGCTTGCCGAAATCTTCGGCAAGCCGGCGATCGAGGAAGATATTTTCATTCGCCAGCTCGGCCTCCGGCGAAGTGTGGAGAGCGCCTGGCGGGACGCGCGGTTTGAAACCAAACTTAAGTTGGAGATTGTGGGTTATTGCGCGGGCGTCAACGCGCGCCTGCGCGAGCTGGAAGGCCGCGGCTTCCCGGAACCCTTTCCCAGCCTTGGTTTCACTCCGGCCGCATGGACGCCCGTGGATGCCCTGGTCTTCCTGAAATACATGGCTTGGGACCAGTCGGGAACCGACACCGACGTCTGGATGGGGATGCTCGTTCAAAAACTCGGCCTCGAAACCGT
>CAZTHM010000346.1:2790-4279 GCA_964613505.1 uncultured Acidobacteriota bacterium
CACTCCTGGGTAGTGTCCTAATTTGCTATGTAGCGCCGGGCTTCAGCCCGGCACGTGCCGCCCTCCAGAATCCATCGGGACAGGTTCCGGGCGGCGCTACTGTAGCGGCGCTCGACGAGCGTCGACTCCCAACAGCGATCAGAGATCGCCGCTATAGCTTCCCCGCCGGCTACGCGGACGCCGCACGCAAACTTCATGCCCGCTTCGTGAGCGGCCGCTTCGGCAGCCCGTTCTCTTTCGGCAGCAACAACTGGGCGGTTGACGGAACTAAGTCCGCGACCGGCAAACCCATCCTGGCGAACGACCCGCACCTGGGCTTCTCGCTGCCTGCGATCTGGTACACCGCGCACCTGGTCGCGCCCGGCCTGAACGTGATGGGCGTGACCTTCGCGGGCTCTCCCTACGTCATCATCGGCCACAATAACCGCATCGCCTGGGGCTTCACAAATTTGCAGGCGGATGCCGTGGATTATTTCATCGAGAAGATGGACGAGCAGCATCCACATCAATACTTCTACCAGGGCGCCTGGCGCAAAACCGAGCGGCGCGTCGAGCAGGTTTCGGTTCGCGGCGAACCGCCTACGCAACTGGAGATCGAATCCACCATTCATGGACCGCTGGTCACCAACCACGGTCTTCGGCTGGCACTTTCATGGAGGGGTCTTGGCGCTACCCTCGATGCAATGGCAATCGCTCACCTTTCGACGGCAAGGAATGTGAGCGATTTCCGGGAAGCGCTTAAAGACCTGATGGTGCCCGTGCTCAACGTGGTGTACGCAGACGCGGACGGCAACATCGCCATCGCTCCGCACGGCGCGCTGCCCATTCGCAAGCGCGGCCAGGGACGATGGCCGGTGGACGGCTCATCCGGCGACTTTGATTGGGTAGGCACTATCCCCGACGATCAACTTCCGTTTGCGCTCAATCCGCCTCAGCATTACGTCGCTTCCGCCAATGGCCGGCCCGCTGCGGTTGGATACCCGCATTACCTCGGCTGGATGTGGGACGCAAGCTACCGCACGCGACGCATCCACGAACTCCTCCGCACACACGAGCGCATCACCGTAGAACAGATGGAGCAGTTTCAGATGGACGCCCACGACGCAGCGGCTGAGGCTTTCATTCCCGTCTTGGTTGCGGCTTTCGACCGCCGGCCTTTTGGGGATGCGAGTGTGAAAGCCGCTATCGAGGAACTCCGCCACTGGAACTTTGAGGCCGCACCCGAGAGCGCTGCGCCGACGATCTGGTGGGCGTGGTTTAAGAAGTTCCCCAACGCCGTGTGGCAGGATAACTTCGATGCCGCCGGCGTGGAACCTTGGCCGGGGTCGTGGGGTTTCAGCGGCACAAACGAGCGCTTGCCTATTGTGGAGGTCCTGGAGTATCTCACGCGCGAGAACCCTAACTCCGCGTGGTTTGACGACGTTCGCACTCCTCAATTCGAAACCCGCGATGACATCATGGCGAGCAGCTTTGTGGCCGCGGTCGAACA
>CAZTHM010000347.1:0-2984 GCA_964613505.1 uncultured Acidobacteriota bacterium
GTGAGGGTTTGGCGTCGGGTTCGAGAGAGCGCGCGAGTTGAATGGATTCAAAGCCGAAGCGTTTGCGGAGATTGTCGGTGGTTTGCATAATGCGTTCAAGTTTCTCTTTCTGCGGTGCGTCGAGAAGCTGGGGCTGAAAGACACCCCGCTCCAGGTTCGAGGCGCGCACGCCCAGCAGGCGAATCTTTTGCCTGCGATTCCAGTTGTTCTCGAACAGTCGCAGCACATTTTCGAAGATGACGGAATCGAGGTGTGTGGGCTCATCGAGCGTGACGTCGCGGGTGAGCGTGCGGAAGCTGGCGTAGCGCAGCTTCAGGCCGATCGTGCGCGCAAAGAGCTGGTGATCGCGCAGGCGGCGCGCGACCAGTTGCGAAAGATACGACAGCGTGCGCTCGAGTTCCTCCGCGTTGTCGCTATCCACATCGAAGGTCGTCTCGTGGCTGATGGATTTGGGCTCTTCGCTGTATTGATACGCTTCGATGTCGCGCCCCTGCGATTTGGTGTAGAGCCACCCACCGTACTTGCCGAAGCACTCTTTCAACTTCTCCTCGCCGGTGAGCGCCAGGTCGCCGATGGTCGAGATGCCGCGCGAGAGCAGTTCCGGCTCCGTCACCTTGCCGATGCCCGGCATGCGGCGAACCGGCAGCGGTGCGAGGAATTTAGCCTCGCATCCGGGCAACACATAGAGCAGCCCGTGAGGCTTGGCCTGGTCGGAGGCGATCTTGGAAACGAGGTGCGAGGTCGACAGGCCCACCGAAGCATTCAGACCGGTCCGCTCTTTTATGGTGCGAATCAAACGGTCGGCGCCGCGGAACGCCGAGCCGTGGAGGCGCTCGCAGCCGGTGAAGTCAAGATAGGCTTCGTCAATCGAAACCATTTCGACCACAGGCGTGAACTCCTCGAAGATGCGGTGAATCTTTGCGGAATGTTCACCGTACTTTTCGTGATGACCGCGCACGAAGATGGCGTGCGGGCAGAGCTTTTTCGCTGTGCGAATGGGCATCGCGGAGTGCACGCCAAACTTGCGCGCTTCGTAACTCGCCGCCGCCACCACGCCCCGCCCGTCGGGGTCTGCGCCGACAATCACGGCCTTGCCTTTCAGTGAAGGGTCTTCGAGTTCCTCGACGGAAACAAAGAATGCGTCCATGTCGACGTGGGCTATCTGGGGCAACATCTTTTGCTCTTCGCTCATCGAAGCGGGGCTGGGTGCTAGGGGCTGGGGGCTGGGGCCCGAGCAACCTCAGCTTTCGTCTTTTTCGAGAGCCCGGATAAGTGCGTGGAGCATGCGGCCCACTCGTTCAGCCAGTTGGAGGATCTCCTTCGCGGGTTTCTCCGATAGGAACCGCAAGCGGTGTGCTAATTCAATCTGAGTCTCAACTTCTGATTGCGAACCTAGGGCAATCGACAGGTGATTTAGAAATGCCTGACGTGTCCTGCGACTATGACCTTCCGCGATGTTCGAGGGAATCGAAACGGCGGCCCGGCGGATCTGGCTTGCCAAACCGTATGTCTCTCGACTCGGGAAACCTGCCGTCTGTTCATAACACACCTGAGCAAGTTCCATCGCCAGTCGCCATACTTCCAAGTCCCGGTAGGATTTGATGGTTGCCATAGTTGGCCCCAGTCCCTAGCCCCCAGCACCAAGCCCCGCTCTTCTGGCACTCACGACACGTGGAATCCCGCGCAAGTCGGGTTTAACCTCGACGTCTGTCCACTCGGGAGTAGCGGCCGCCTTTAGGCGGGCATTTGGCGCTTCATGTGCCGGCCTAAAGGCCGCCTCTACGTCTGGATCGAGGAGCGAAACGACCGCGTCGCGCATATTGTAGCCAATTTCCACCACCACATACCCGCCGGGTTTGAGCGCGCGCAGAGCCTCGGGAAACAGGCGGCGATAGATCTCATCGCTGCGCTCAAGATCGCCTACGGCGACGCGCGGCTCGAAGTCGCGCACCTCGCGCTGCACCTTGTCGAGCTCATGGCGCGAAACGTAGGGAGGATTCGAGACGACGAAGTCGAACGTGCCCAGAAAGTCGTCATCCAGGAAGCGCGCCAGCAAATCGCTCTCCATGAATTTGACGCGATCGGGCATCGCGAGGCGGAGGGCATTACTCGATGCCACGACCAGCGCGGGCCTCGAGATATCCACACCAAACAAGATGGCGCGCGGGAATTCCGCAGCCAGAGCCAGCGCGATGCAACCCGAGCCTGTGCCCACATCGACGATGCGCAGGCGCGCGTCTTTGCCGTACCCCTGGCGCACGGCGAGCTCCAACACCTGCTCGACGACGTGCTCGGTCTCGGGACGTGGGATCAGGACCTCGGGCGTGACCTCAAAATCCAGGCCCCAGAATTCCTGGTGGCCGGTGATGTATTGCGTGGGCTTGCCCGTCGCGCGCTCGTGGATAAGTTCGAGATAGCCGTCGAGGGTCTCTTGCGGGATTTCCTTTTCGGGATGCGTGTAAAGGTATCCGCGGTCGCAACCGAGCACGTGCATCAGAAGGATTTCCGCGGCAAGTTGCGCGGAGGGCACGTGATGCTCGAGGAGTGTCTTGAGGCCGGATTGGAGCGTTTCACGGAGCTGCATGCTGTAGCGCCACTCTATGAGCGGCGTTTCTGCCGCTTCCCAAAGGACGCCGGTCATAGACCGGCGCTACAGTTTATGCTACCACGCTCACTTGTTTCAGCTTCTCGGTCTGGTAGTGAGTGATGAGGGCTTCGATGATGTCGTCGAGCTTGCCGTCCATGATCCGGTCGAGCTGATGGATGGTGAGGCCGATGCGGTGGTCGGTCATGCGGTTCTGGGGAAAATTGTAAGTGCGGATCTTCTCGCTGCGGTCACCGGTGCCCACCATGGAGCGGCGCTCCTCGGTGATCTGTTTCTGCTGCTCCTGGAGCTTCAACTCGTAAAGCCGCGAGCGCAACACGCGCATCGCCTTGGCGCGGTTCTTGATCTGCGATTTCTCGTCCTGGCAGGAGACGATCAT
>CAZTHM010000347.1:2994-4268 GCA_964613505.1 uncultured Acidobacteriota bacterium
CGGTCGGGAGGTGAGTGATGCGCACGGCGGAGTAAGTTGTGTTTACTGACTGTCCGCCGGGCCCGGAGCTGCAGAACGTATCAATGCGGATATCTTTGGGGTCGATCTGGATTTCAACTTCATCGGCCTCGGGCAGAACCGCCACGGTGATCGCTGAAGTATGGATGCGCCCCTGCTGCTCGGTCTCCGGCACGCGTTGCACGCGGTGGACGCCGCTCTCATATTTCAGCTTGCTGTAAACCTTTTTGCCTTCCACCACCGCGATGACTTCTTTCAGCCCGCCCACGCCCGACAGGCTCGATGAAAGCACTTCCACTTTCCAACCCTGGGACTCGGCGTAGCGCGAGTACATGCGGAAAATTTCCTCGGCAAAAAGCGTGGCTTCGTCGCCGCCCGCGCCGGCGCGGATCTCGAGGACGCTGTTTTTGTCGTCGTTCGGCTCGCGAGGGACCATCAGGACCTTGATTTCCTGCTCGACCTGCTCGCGCTGCTTCTCCAGGTGCGTGAGCTCATCGTGCGCGAGGGCCTTAATTTCAGAATCGGAAGAGGAGTCTTCCAGGAGTTCCTTCGCGCCGCGCATCGATTTTTCGATGTCCTTCCAGCGGCGAAATTTCTCAACCACTTCGCTGATTTCGGCGTGGGCTTTGGCGGCTTTCTGGTAGCGCGCCGCGTCCGCCAACACCTGTGCGTCACCGAGCTGCGCGGTCAGCTCGTCGTACCTCTTCTCGATTTCGGCCAACCTTTCTAAGAAATGCATGTCAGTTGTCCGTTGTCAGTCGTCCGTTGTCATTGGGCAACGGACAACTGACGACGAACCACGGACGGTTACGCAACAACAAGTTCCCCGCCTCGACTCTTCTCCATCTCCATGGCGGTTTCGAGCGCCTTGATAGCGGTTTCGAGCTGGCTGTCGTCCGGCTCGCGCGTGGTGACGCGCTGCAGCCACAGGCCGGGCTGCGACGCCCAGCGCCACAGGCGCCCCTGGGATTTTGCCGCGAAGCGAATGAATTCGTAAGAGACGCCGGCAATCAGCGGCAGCAGCAGCAAGCGTCCCAAAAACCTGCCGGCAAAAGTGTGGAAGGGCAGGAACATGTAAAGCACCATCGCGATGACCATCACCACCAGCAGGAAGCTCGTCCCGCAACGCGGATGGAAGCGCGTGCAGGCGCGCGCCGTGGAGAGTTCGATGGTCCGCGTTTTCTCGTAGGCCCAAACCACCTTGTGCTCGGCGCCGTGATACTCGAAGACCCGCTTGATCTCCTTCCACTGCGCGA
>CAZTHM010000348.1:0-4266 GCA_964613505.1 uncultured Acidobacteriota bacterium
GAAGGGTGCGAATGATGAAAATGCAAAACCGAACCATTCAGGTTATTGAAAACAAAGTGGCGGAGATCCAGGGAGAAACGGCCTGTCTCTATCTATAAGAAAAAACTATGGTTACTTTGAATACCCCATTATCTTGTTGAAACGACAAGATTTAATTCCACAACGTGGCCTCGGCGGATAAGTATGCTCGGACAATCAGCCCGCGAGCGCCCGAGGCCGCGCCTCGCCCCCGCAGGTGGCAAGACTAGTTCCCGATGCTGTGGTTGACAAGGGCTAGAGCAGGCTATCTTCCTTGCGGTGGGTGCGCCAGCAGTTGAGCTGCTCGACGGCGACGGAGAGGACGCAGATTCCACCGGCGATTGAAACGCTGCTCTCGATCAGCTCATCGAGGATGTCCTGCTCGGCGCCGACCAGGTGTCGGAGGGAGACGACGAGCACGATGCCGTGGCCGAGGACCCACAGCCCAACGACGGCGCTCAAGACTAAGGCGAGGACGCGCAGGGCGGTCTTCATGGGCGAACCACCCGCAACGACTTTCGGAGGTCACGACGCGAGGCTGATGACTTCGAGCGAGACCTTCATACACCCGAAAGAAACGCAAGTCAATCGCGCCCAATCTGGGATGCAGCGACGGGCGGAACCTGTCCCAAGGCTTTTCATCGGGAGCCTGGCGTGTGCCGTCCTAACAGCTTGTTGAAACACTTCGGAAATTGTCATCCGGAGGAGTCCGTCAGCCGACGGATCCGCCAGCGGGCGGAAAGGATCTCTGTATTTGCTTGATTTCGCAAATCCCGGGATGCTCCGAGGAGTTTACCCTGAGCGAAATGACAAGCATCCTTCGCTTCGCTCAGGATGACATCTGCGAGGCGTTTTTCAACAACGCGCTAAAGCGCGGCGCTACGGCCGCGTTATTTCTCGATGCGGTGGACCTTGAGCAGATTAGTGGTGCCGCGCCGGGCGATGGGTGTGCCGGCGAGGATGGCGATCAAGTCGCCCGGCGCAACCACGCCGCGCGCGCGCAGCTCGCGTGCGGCGACCTCCACCATGCGGTCCGTGGACTGGACGTACGGCAACCCGACCGGGATCACTCCCCAGTACAGCGCCGACCGGCTCAAGATGTGCGGCACGGGCGAGAAGGCGTAAACCGGGACGCGCGGCCGGAACTTCGAGACCAGACGCGCGCTCGATCCCGACTGGGTGAAGACGGCGATCACCTTCAGATTCAACTCCGCCGCCAGATGTGCCACGCTCTCGCCGATGGCCTCCGGCACGGTCAGCGACTCATCGCCGGCGCGGCGACGGCGGGCGTACCAGGCGTAGCGCGGACTGGTCTCCGCGGCGCAAATGATCCGCGCCATCATCCGGACAGCCTCCACGGGATGCTGCCCGATGGCGGTCTCGCCGGAAAGCATCAGGGCGTCCGCGCCGTCGAAGATGGCGTTCGCCACGTCGGAGGCTTCGGCGCGCGTGGGGCGCGAGTGGGCGGTCATCGACTCGAGCATCTGGGTGGCGACGATGACCGGAACCTTCAGGTCGTTGGCGCGCGCGATGATGCGCTTCTGAACGACGGGAACCAATTCCGGCGAGAGCTCGACGCCGAGATCCCCGCGCGCCACCATGACCGCGTCGGCGACCGCGAGGATTTCGTCCAAGCGGTCGATGGCCTCGGGCTTCTCGAGCTTGGCCACCACCGGAATTTCGCGGCCGGCCGCGGCCAGCAAGCGCTTCAACTCAAGGACGTCTTCAGGGTGTCGCACGAACGAGAGCGCGATGTAATCCACGCCGTGGCGAATGCCGAACTTCAAGTCGGCGCGGTCCTTGCCGGTGAGCGCGGAGATCTTGAGCGGCAAGCCAGGCAGATTGATGCCCTGGTGCTCGCCCAGGCGGCCGCCCTCGATGACGCGGCAAGTGATATCGCGGCCTGTGACGCGCTCAACTCGCAGCTCGATCAAGCCGTCGGAAAGCAGGATGCGGTTCCCGCGCTTGACCTCGCGGGGAAGGGCTTGAAAAGTGGTCGAAATCAAACGGGCGTTTCCAGCCACGGGGCGCGTGGTGATGGTGACGTGGGCATTGAGGTGGAGATCGACGGGCTGGCCCTGCTCGAGCGGACCGGTGCGGATTTTCGGGCCCTGGAGGTCCTGCAGAATGGCCAGCGGAATCTGACGCTCGCGGGCCAGCCGGCGGACCAGCCGCAGCCGCCGCGCGTGTTCGGCCGGAGTCCCGTGGGAAAAGTTCAGCCGGGCGACGTTCATCCCCGCGTCAAGCAATGCCGCCAGGCGCTCGGCGGAATCAGTGGCCGGGCCCAGCGTGCAGACGATCTTGGCGCGACGCAACTCATCCGCGCCGGTCTTGGTGACGGATTCGGAGGCCATGCGAGATGAGTATAGAGTCGGGAAAAGGGGAATTACAAACTTTCCTGAAGCATGGATGGCGAAGGGGAAAAAAGCTAAAGACTGAGCAAGTAGTCGGAAGCAGTCAGGTTGCCGAACCGAACCATACTGACCCGCTGGCCCACCACGTTGGCAAAATACTGGAGGATGGCGGTGAGCCGGAGGACGGCCGGCGTTTCGCGCCGCTTGAGGAAGTGCCGAACCACCAGCGAAAAGAAGAGGGCCCGGAAGTAGAGGATCAGGAGGCGCTCCTCCCGCGAGTATCGCTGGTTGACGTTGGCGGCGTTCTTCAGGAGATAGGTCAGAGCCAGGTAATCACACTTCAGCGTCATGCGCACGCGGGCATAATCCACGGGCGCACCGGATTCCTCGGCGGCCTGGCGGACGGCGGGAAACTCCAGACGATTGGCATTGACGATGGCGTGGAAGTATTCCTGCTCGAATCGCCGGCGAAGGATCTTCTGGCAGGCAACCTGAAAGTAGAAGAAGAAAAGGCCCGTGGAGATAATCAGGATCAGGGAGGCTAGAAACATTCAGTCTCTCATTCAGACGTTTCGAGGGGCGACGGCTTCCAGGCCCTGCACCCTCTCGTCGCGGGCGGGGACGCTCGAAACTTGCGGCATCCGCGTGACCGCGTAAAACCAGGTCAGCAACATTCCAATGGTGCAGAGGGGCCCGAGATAGGCTGCCAGGGAGCGGCTGAATTCCTGGCCGCGCGTCAAATAGGCCAGCGCCAGACTGGCAGCGGGCCCGGCAAACTGAATCCCCATGCCGGTCACCAGCAAGCCCAACTCCTCATCGGCGTTTTGAGTCTGCTGCATGAAGATGTACAACATCGTATTCAGCACCAGACAAGTGAAGTAGAGGTTCTGCTGGAACTCAACGATGAAGTAGGTGAACAGGTTGTCGTAATTGTGAATCAGCGAAGAGGAGGAGATACCCAGGGCCAGGATGAGGACGAGAGCCAGGAAGAGGCGCAGGAAGCGCCACATTTTTTCTTCGTGAAGGCAGGCGCGCCGGAAGAATGAGCAGACCAGCAGGAATGACGCCAGGGTCAGCAGGACGTCCGTGAGCCAAAACGTATAGGCGTACTGGTTCGAGGAAAAACCGTATTTGTGCAGGACAAAGGACCGCGCGGCGCCGTCAATCAGGAGCAGAACGGTGACGTACAGCAGCACGTCGCCCAGCCGCTTCCAGAGGCGCCGGTGAAGGATGACAATCACCAGCGCCACCTGCAGGAAGGTGCTCGCGACGTAGGGGCCGTAAGTGACCAGCTTCTGCAACATGAGCAACCCGGAATCGGGGGCGAAACGATTCACCTCCCCGAGTCGCTCAAGCGGCCATGAGGAGGTTACTTATCTCGGCATCGGCACAGGAGCTCCGCCAATCCCCAAGGCTCTGGGCATAGGAACCGGAGCTCCGCCAATCCCTTCTACTGCTCGAGGCATCGGCACAGGTGCGCCGCCGATACCGGCAACGGCGCGGCGCAAACTCGCGCTCGCCAGCACAACCAGCACTGCCAGGAAAACTGCGACGACGAAGTTCTTCATTTGCTCTCCTCCAGTTGATTACGTCAGGTCGGAAGACCTGGAACTGAAAGGAGAGCCTAAAGAACTATTGGCGGGAAGTCAATACTTTCTTTATACTCTTCCCGCCCTCCCATTCTGCCAGATTGAGAACCAAAGTCAAGCCTAATTCTTTATAGAACATAGTCTTGGGGGGAAATGCACATTCCCTTGGGTGTCGTCTCACAGGCACCTACAACCAGCAGTAGCCACCTACAGTTCAGGACTCGTCTTTACCGATTCCGCATCCCCGGCGCCGGCCCCCCCGTCCCGGGCTCCGGCCGACTTTATTTTCTTCCCGGTTGACCTCC
>CAZTHM010000349.1:0-4256 GCA_964613505.1 uncultured Acidobacteriota bacterium
GCTGGGGGTCATCGGTCAAGTGGTCGCAGAACCACGCGACGGTGCGCTCGATGACCTCGGGCTCGCCTCGAATGTCCGGTGGGGACAGGTAAGCCCCAGGCAAAAAATAGAGCGCGGCTCTGGTGAGTCCGGCGCAGTGGGGCCTAAGGAGATATGCATGAAACGGCAAGCGTTGGTTTTGCTAATCGTCGCTCTCGGGCTTCAAACTCCATGGGCGGCATCCCAACCTCACACGCCTTCCTTAGCCTGGGAAAAGCAGTTTCCGGGCTCCATCGACTGGTACGTGCCGACTTCTTCCGGTGTCCTGCTGGTGCGCACCGGAAAGACCCTCTACGCGGTGGATGGAAGAGCCGGTCGCGAGTTGTGGTCCATGAAAAACCTGGACTTGGGCCCGGGCAATAGGCGCGGGAACAATCTGATGGAGGTTCCTGGTACGACCACTCTTCTCGTCAGAAACGCCAGTGGCGAAATAAAGGAGGGGTTTGCCTCGCTGCTAGCCGTGGACGTATGGACCGGAGCTAGCCAGTCGCTCGAGTCGGAGTTCCGCAGTTTCTTTACACTGCTTCCGCTCTATGATCGTGGGCAAATGCTGCTCGTCACAGGTCCTCTCTTGCCCGGCCTGGCCTTCAAAGCTCGACTTGTGTTGCGCGATATGTTCCAACATACACCTGACAAGGTCGTGTGGCGAAGCGAATACCCCGGCCAGCTTGGCGGAAAGATTGGGTTGAACTTCGCCGGGTTCTATGTCCACGAGGGGCAGCTTTATGTGTACAAGGTCGAGCCCGGAATGGGTACACGGTTCGAAGTGGGACGCGTCGACCTGCAGACGGGAAAACGCGTCTGGAACTTTGTTAGGAGTTACCTGGCAGAGTTCAGGCGCGGCGGCATAGCCCCGCTTCTGTTCATGGACGGGAAGATCATCCTCGCCGGTAAGGATGTTTTCGCCCTGGATCCTTCGTCTGGCGAACCACTTTGGACAGCAAAAGACCTTGGGAAAGTCTCTTATCTTGTGGAACTGCCGGGCGTGATTTTGGGGTTCGGAGAGGAAGGCGCCTTCGGTCTGGACGTTTCCACGGGCGTCGTCCGCTGGCGCGTGCCGAGCAAAGGGTACGCCCGCGGTCCAACCCTGGTCAAAGACACCAACCAGTGGATCTTTCGCGACGAATCAGGGGTTGTGGCATTTGAACCTGAGGGAGGGAAGGTCGTCTGGCAAGTCGCGACCGAGGAAAAGGGTTTAAGCCCCGTTCAATTTGAAGAATCCGGCAGGTTGGCAGTCTGCGGGAAGTCGGAGTTGGTAGCTGTCAACATGAGGGAAGGGAAAATCGCTTGGCGTCGCCCACACGGCTTGACTGATGATCCCGTCTTTGCCCGAAGAATCGGTCACAACTTCCTGCTCGTGGCCACAGAGAAAGACGCCGTACTGTTCGAACTGACCAGTGGCCAAGTGCAATGGAAGGAGAAAATCGCCGACGCAGCGTTTCCCCCCGTAGCCTTCCTGGAAGGTCAACCCCTGCCCGAAGCGGGCTCTGGCGGCTTTCCAGGTGAGGTGAAGATGCGCAGGCCAGGCGTCGGGTCTTTCTTGGGCGAACTCGGCGCTAGCTTGGCGTGGCAGTTTCTGTTTGGGTTTCCGTTGGTGAACACCGACGTACACGTCGTCCCTTTGCCCGGCGACCTGAAAAGACAGTTGCAGGGCGCCTTGGAGATGCTCAAGCAGCGCGCCGACGGAAACGCCGGATGGCGGGCAGCCTTGGAGCATCTGGAGCCTTTTGTTCGGCAAGAGGAGCCCCCGCTGCCGCTTTATGCAACCAAGCTAAGAAAGGATGAATGGAGAGTGTGGCGTGTTAATCCAGCTGCGGGACAACGCCAGGAATGGATTCTGCCCGGCGAGCAGCCGGACTACATTGCTGGCTTCGGACTGGCCTGCACGTTCAAAGGCAAGACTCTCCAGGCTTTCAAACTGGCTGACGACTAATGGGGGAGCGGAAACCTTAAGTTCGAACCCGCGAATTTCCGGCGCGGTCTTGTACCGGATGAGCTCTGCCCTCGACCTCAGCGCAGATGTTGCCTTCACGCAGCCTGGTGAAGCGTTGAAGTCGCCACGGACGCGGCTGGTCCGATTGACGGGACCGACCGGAAGTGGGAAAAACGCCTGGTCGGCACAATTCTCCATGGGGGTAACATCCGTCGCGGAGACCTGACTCGCCAGGAATCGGCTGAAACAATGGAGGGAATATTCCAATGCCAAAGTGTCTGCTTCAGGTCGCCTTCGATCGCGCCGATCGGACCTACGGAATGGGCGAAACTGTCACCGGTCGAGTGGACGTCACCGTGCGTGAAGACTGCACATGTCGGGAGCTCTCGGTAACCCCACAATGGCACACCGACGGGAAAGGCAAGGACGAATCTGGCAAGCTCGAGAGCCTTATACTGTTCACGGGAAATTGGCGGGCCGGTGAACGAGCATCCTACCCCTTTCGATTCACGGTCAGCGGAGGACCTGTCAGTCACCAGGGCGTACTATTCGGGATTCACTGGTCTGCGCACGCACGCGCTGATATCGCCGTCGCAAGAGATGCGGAAGACGATGGACGATTCGAGCTTAAACCGGGTGACGTTGCCCCTGAACCGGCTCTGGAGGAGCCGATTTTCGGAATTTTCGAAAGGAGCGTATGGCAATTGCACCCCTTATTCTCCTCACTTGTCAGCTTGGTTCTTGTTCCAATCGGGCTTTACTTCATCTGGCGCCTTTTTCGAGGACCTGAATCTGGCCTGGTTATCCTAGGATTCCTAGGGGCGCTGATCTGTCTTCCCATAGGCCTTGTCCTTTTGTGGTCCGCCATTCGCCATGCAATGCTAGCTGTCGATCCCGGCCATGTGGAGGCGGAGGTCGAACCGCGCCGACTGCGCCCTGGTGACACCATAACTTGCCGAGTTTGTGTGCGTGCCCGCAGGGAAATAAAGCTCGAAGCCGCGATGTTACGATTAACGGCCAAGGAGCAGGTCAAAGGTGTGGAAGAAGTGACTTCGCCCGCTGCGGGAGTTCTCGGTGCTATCGCATCGATTGCACTCTCCTCTGGCGGCCCGGACGTTCACGATGGGAAAACAGTTTCTGAAACCATCTGTATGGCCGCGGTAGATCTTGTTCCAGCACCCGCCACGCGCGGGACAGGTGAGGCGATTTTTCAAGCCTCTCTGAGAATTCCGCCCAACGCCCCGCCCAGCATTCGGGCAAAATCTAAAAGACGCGACTGGAAGGCAACGGTCCAACTGAAGAAGTCGAACTGGCCGGACTGGGAACAGGATTTTCCGCTTTGGGTTTCGCCCTGAGTGCCGCAGGTCGGCAGAAAGCAAACCTGGGTTCTTCGTAGATAGTCGTCATTCAAGTCACGCAACGTAGATTCTCCGCCAAGGAGACGAGCCGTATCGCGCTAAAAGGGATCCAGGGAGAGGTGGTGGTTTCGGAGCAGAACTGGCGCGAGGGGATTCACCCCACAATCTCCTACAAGTGGCTGAAGGACTTCATGGAGGCCGGCAAGGGAAGGACGCGGAGGGACACGAAGCGGGAGGCGATCTCGGAGGAAGTCCGTCAGTTGCGCGAGGAGAATGAGCGGCTCAAGCAGCTGGTGGCCGAGCTCAGCTTGGCCAATCTGACGCTGAAAAAAAACCTCTTTTAGGGCTCCCCGAGCGGAGGCGGTATGCGCGCATGGGGGGGGAGCGCAAATGGAAGTTCTCGACCTTGTGCGGCGTTCGCCCGACTCAAGGAACGCGATGACGCGACGGACTTCGTCTGCCCCGGTGGGATGAAGAAGCATGGATCCTGGGCGACGTACGATTGGTTCGACCAGGCGATCGCGGCGGCAGGCGTAAATGATTTCACGTGGCACGACCTCCGGCACACATATATATGTCTGCGCCTGATGGAAGGCGCCGACATCTACCAGATCGCCAAAAACTGCCGCACCAGCGTCGAGATGGGCGAGAAGTACTATGCGGCGCACATCAAAACGCAGCTCGACGCCGCCGCGATCAACATCATGAGACAAAAACCAAAAAAAAGAAAAAACCAGCCGAAAACTCAAAATTGACCAGGAACGACGGTGGAACTGACGTGTAAATTTCGCTTGGCTGCTCTATGATAAACAGGTGTAGATAACCAGCCACGCGGGCGTGGCGGAATCGGCAGACGCACCGGACTTAATCGAAACTTGAGTGCTCGCCGGGAAACCGGCGATGCAGAACTGCTCAAATTCGGGGAA
>CAZTHM010000350.1:0-4245 GCA_964613505.1 uncultured Acidobacteriota bacterium
AGACGCAATCGCGGCGGTCACGGTGAGGATGATCAGCGCGGTCCAATCCATGCGGGTCGCCAGCACCAGTGAAAAAACGATCCCCACCAGCGCCACCAGCCTTCCCGCCGGGAGATGGAATGCTTCCCTTCCCGGCTGCTTCTTTCGCAGGGCGATGACCACGGCGCAGGTCGAGGCATAAGTCAACAGCCGCGCTACGGCCGAAAGTGTCACGTTCCACCGAAAGCTTCCCGCTACCGCCAATCCCCAAACCATCAACGCGAACACGACGATGGAAACGTGCGGGGTATGGAATCGCGGATGGACCGCTGCCAGGGACCTCGGAAAGTCCCCTCGATCTGCGAGCGTATAGGTCAGCCGCGGCGAATTGAGAACGTTGGAGGCCAGGTTGCCATAAATGGAGACAAGTGCCCCGGCGGTCATCATCAGCGCACCCGCCGGACCGAGGAACTGTGCAGCCGCAGCGGCCAGCGGGCGGTCCGTCATTTCAGGAGCCGCCAGCGCCGTAACGACTACCATCTGAATCCCGGTGAAAAGCAGGGTCGTCAACGCAAGTCCGATGAAAAGCGAGAAAGGAACGTCGCGCTGAGGATCTTTTGCTTCGCTCATCGAAAAGAGTGCCGTTTCGAATCCGCCAAAGGTATAAACCAGGACCAGGACCGCATCGAGCCATGCGCCGCCGGTTGCCGACGGCGCCGTCACGCTCATGGCGCGGTGCAGGAAGAATGCTCCAAGCAAGACGAACAGCATGAGGGGCACGAGCTTGGCCACAACAAATACGCTGCTTAACCGGGCCCCGCCGCTCACTCCTCGATAGTTCACCGTCGCCAGCAGGCCGACGAGCACGCTCAGAATAATGAGGCGCGGGACAGGGTTCGTAGCAGGGGCCCAAAACTCCGCCAAATAGCTGACAAAGAGATTCGAATTGGCGGCTACTGCGGTGAGCCGCGCCAGCCACGCCACCCACGCGATTTGAATTCCAGCGAACCGCCCGAACCCTTCACGCGCATAGAGATACACTCCACCCGCTTCGCGGAAGCGCGAGCCGACCTCGGCAAAGCAGGCAATAATGATGCCCACGCCCGCCGCGGCAATCAGATACGCCCACGGGCTTGCACGCCCCAACTGCCCGGCCACCAGCGAGGGCACTCCGAAGATCCCGCCACCGATGATGCCGTTCAGCACCAGCCCGGCGAGCGTCCAGCGGCCGATGGCTCGGACTAATTCCGATTGTTTCTGGTCAGCCACTTCAATTCCTCGCGTGGCGAAGCAGCATAGAGGCAACGGCGTAGCGATTCAACTTCGTATTTGCGGCAGGATTCCAGCGCTTGTGCGGAGGCCCGCTGGCCACTAGAATAATCGGTCAACTCAGGAGAAACCTATGCGCAAACGAAGAACCACCGTGCTCGTCGCCAGTTTCATTTCACTGCTTTTGGCATCACAGGTCGTTTTGGCCCAGAGCAAGCCCCGCGCCCGCGATCTGGGAATTCCTTTCGACGGAACGCCCGGGCCGCTCAACGCCATCACCGACGTGAAAGGCGTGGAAGTCGGCCACACAACGTTGATTTCCGGCGAAGGTAAGCTCGTGGTCGGAAGAGGCCCGGTACGCACCGGTGTAACGGCGATTCTGCCCAGGGGCGATGCTTCGATACAGGATCCGGCGTTCGCCGGCTGGTTCTCGCAAAACGGCAACGGTGAGATGACCGGCACAACCTGGGTGGAAGAATCGGGCTTCCTCGAAGGGCCGGTGATGGTTACCAACACTCACAGCGTGGGCGTGGTGCGCGACGCCGTAATCGAATGGCGTGTTAAGCGTGGCGGGCCGGACGCGACCGGATACTGGTGGTCGCTTCCGGTCGTCGCTGAGACGTACGACGGCCGTCTGAACGATGTCAACGGTTTTCACGTGAAGCCCGAGCACGCGCTGCATGCGCTTAACACGGCCCAGAGCGGGCCCGTGCCCGAAGGGAGCGTCGGAGGCGGCACGGGTATGGTCTGCTATGAATTCAAGGGCGGTATCGGGACCTCCTCGAGGAAGCTGGACGAAAAATCCGGAGGCTATACGGTCGGCGTGCTGGTGCAGTGCAACTGCGGCGCGCGCAATCAACTGACTATCGCCGGCGTTCCCGTGGGCCGCGAAATAACTGAGCATCCCGCCTATGGCGACACGGGCTCCATCATCATCGTCGTCGCCACCGACGCGCCCCTGCTGCCCCATCAGCTCAAGCGCCTGGCGCGCCGCGCCACGATGGGTCTGGCACGCACGGGGAGCACCTCAGGCAACGGCTCGGGCGATATCTTCATTGCCTTCTCTACCGCAAACCCCGGCGCGGCGAAAACCCGCGGAACCATCAACCTGCAAATGCTCCCCAACGACCAGTTGAATCCCCTCTTCGAAGCCACCGTCCAGGCCACCGAGGAAGCCATCGTCAACGCCATGGTCGCCGCTGAAACCATGACCGGCGCAAATAACCGTACCGTCATCGCGCTGCCGCATGATCGGCTGAAGGAAGTCCTCAAGAAATACAATCGTCTGGCAGAAGCCCGCAAGTAGGACCGCACGCCCGCTCTGGACTTTCTCGCGCTGCGAGAATAAGCTGACGGTTTGGTTGCCGGAGCCACAGAACCGTCCGGCAATCGACGGAAGGCTTCCTATGACCATGGTTGCCAGCAAGCTGCGCCTCGCCGGGCGGATGTCGCGTCTGGGCACGGAAAGCGCTTTTGATGTCCTGGTGCGGGCGCGCGAACTTGAGGCGCGGGGCAAGGAGATCATTCATCTCGAAATCGGCGAGCCGGATTTCCCCACTGCTCCGCACATCGTGGAAGCGGCGGCGCGCGCCCTGCGCGACGGCTGGACGCACTACGGCCCACCCGCCGGCCTCCCGCAGCTCCGCCAAGCGATCGCCGAAGATGTGGGAACGCGCCGCGGCATCCGCGTCGATCCCGCCGAAGTCGTCGTCCCGCCGGGCGGCAAACCCATCATGTTTTTCACCATCCTGGCGCTGGTGGACCGGGGCGACGAAGTGCTTTTTCCTAATCCCGGTTTTCCCATTTACGAATCGATGATCCGTTTTGTGAATGGCCGGCCGGTCCCCTACGCGCTGCCCGAGGCCCGCGACTTCGACGTCGATGTGGATGAAATCCTGGGCAAGATCACCGACCGCACGCGCCTCATCATTCTCAACTCGCCGCAAAATCCGACGGGCGGCGTGATGGCTCGCGAGCAAATAGCCGCGCTCGCCCGCGGGCTCGCAGAGCGTGACATCTTTGTGCTCTCTGACGAAATCTACAGCCGCCTGATTTTTGAAGGCGAGCACGCCAGCATCACGCAGTTTCCCGGTATGAAGGAGCGCACGATTATTCTGGACGGATTCTCTAAAACCTTCGCCATGACCGGCTGGCGCCTGGGCTACGGCGTGATGCGCCCCGACCTCGCACGGCAGGTGGCGCTGCTGATGACCAACTCCAACTCCTGCACGGCGGGCTTTTCGCAAGTCGCCGCCGTCGAAGCCCTGCGCGGCGACCAGTCGGGCGTAGACAAGATGCGCGAGGAGTTCCGCCGGCGCCGCAGCGTGATCGTCGAAGGGCTGAATAAGATTCCGGGATTCCGCTGCCGCACGCCGCGCGGCGCCTTCTACGCCTTCCCGAACATTACGGACACTGGAAAGAGTTCGAAGGCCATCGCCGATGCACTGCTCAACGAAGCCGGAGTCGCCTGCCTCTCTGGCACCGCGTTCGGCGACTGGGGGGAAGGCTACTTGCGCTTCTCCTACGCCAACTCCGTCGATAACATTCAGAAGGCGCTGGAGCGCGTCGCGGACTGGGTGAAGAAACATTGTGAATAGTGAATGGTGAATAGTGAATTCTTGACCTCGGAGGCGAAGCGCCTGGAGGCCGTACGGGGAATATTGAGGATTGACGCTCCGCTTTCACAATTCACTATTCACAATTTATTATTCAACTGAGTGCCTAACCCTCGTCTACAGAACATGATCAATCCCCAGAGCACGACTCGATTTCGGGTATTTGCCACTTGCAACATCGTCGACGCCGCGCTCGCACTGCTGCGCCAGATTGTGCTATAGTGTAATACATGTATTTCATTCGCGAGGTGGGTCATGCTGACGGTCCGACTTTCGCCTAAGCTGGAAGCTCGTCTTAATCGGCTGGCCAAACGCACCGGGCGCCCGAAGGCTTTCTATGCCAAGAAGGCCATCGCGGAGTTTCTCGACGAGCAGGAAGACT
>CAZTHM010000351.1:0-4236 GCA_964613505.1 uncultured Acidobacteriota bacterium
ACCTCGCGCATCGTGACCCTGAACCGTCAGTTGCTCGCCACCCTGGGAGAGTTTTCGGCGATCTATGTAATTGCGTTCAAGGGCGTGGCAATTGTTTTCCTGGTTATAGAAGGATTTGCATTAATCATCGGCATTCGCCTGACGCGCTCGATTACCGAGACCGTGGACCGCGTTTACGACGCGACGGAGCGCGTCCGGGCCGGCGATTTCTCCTACCGGATCAAGCTCCGTTCCCGTGACCAGTTGAGCGCGCTGGGAGAGGCGTTCGATCGCATGACCGCTTCCGTGGAACGCCTTCTGCACGAATCGCAGGAGAAATCGCGGCTGGAAAGCGAGCTGGAAATTGCCAGGGAAGTGCAGAGGCAACTGTTCCCGCAGGTGATTCCCAAGGTTGGGGGCCTCGAGTTGTACGGTATGTGCAAACCCGCCCGGACTGTGAGCGGCGACTACTATGACTTCATCGAATTGGGAAACAACCGGGTGGGGCTGGTCCTCGGTGATATTTCCGGCAAGGGGATTTCTGCTGCCTTGCTGATGGCATCCATCCAGTCGTCGCTGCGCGCGCAGGTCTACAACGGCTTCTCTCGCCCCAGCCTGGCGGGCGGCCACCTCCCCTCCACCGCGGAAATCGTGCGCCGGCTCAACCACCAGCTTTTTGAGAGCACTTCGACCGAAAAGTACGCAACTTTCTTCTATGCTATCTACGACAGTCCCACGCGGCAGTTGGCCTATACCAACGCCGGCCACCTTCCTCCCGTGCTCTTCCGCCGCGGCGGCGTTCAGCGCCTGGCCGAGGGAGGGACCGTAGTGGGATTGTTCTCGCCGATGGAGTACGAGCAGGCGACGGTCGAGCTCGAACCCGGCGATATATTCCTGGCGTTTACCGACGGCCTGACCGAACCGGAGAATATCTACGGAGAAGAGTTTGGGGAGGAACGTCTGTTGGAGGTGGCGAAACGCGGGTTGAATTCTCCGCTGGACGTGATGGTGCAAGAGATCTATCGCAGCGTGAACGACTGGACGGGCAGCCCGGAATTGCAGGACGACATGACGCTGATTGTTGCCAAGGCGACGGGATGAAGAATTCCGGCAAGCCGCCCTTTGTCAAACCGCGAAGAAACCGATAGACTGTAAGCAAGCTTTGTCTTTTCAAGGAGTTGAAGAGTGACCTTACAGAATCGAGTGGCCCTGGTGACGGGCGCGGCGCGGGGCATCGGCAAGGAGATCGCACTCACCCTGGGCCGCCAGGGGGCACGTGTCGCGGTAAGTTACCACACCAACAAGATGGGCGCGCAGAAAGTTGTCAACGCGCTCCGTGCATTGGGCACGGACGGCTGGGCGGTGGAATCCCATGTCACCGACCCGGTACGCAGCAAAGAGTTGGTGGATGGCGTAGTGCGTCACTTCGGCCGGCTCGACATCCTGGTGAATAACGTTGGCGACTTCGAGTGGAAGCCCGTCTTCGAATCCACGCTGGAAGAATGGCACGCGATCGTTGCGTCGAACCTCTTCAGCGTGTTCTACGTCTCGAAGTGCGCGTTACCGATCATGCGCCGCCAGCGTTGGGGGCGGATTATCAATCTCGGCGCCGTCGGCGCCGAGCGCGCTTTTGGCCAGGCCAAGATCTCTGCCTACTCCGCCGCCAAAGCCGGCATGGTGGCCTTCAGCCGCTCGCTGGCGCTGGAAGAAGCACGCCACGGCATCACGGTCAATGTCGTGAATCCGCCCATCATTGATGACAAGGAACTTTCGCTCGAGGAGGCCGTGCGCATCGCCGACGCGCGCTTCCCGGTGGGGCGGCCGGCCACGGCGCAGGACGTCGCCGAAGCGGTCAGGTTCTTCGCGTCGCAGGAAGCCTGCTTCGTAACCGGCCAGGTGCTGAACGTCAGCGGAGGATGGATGCTGTGAGCGACGGGCCGCATGTGCCTCGTCTCCGCCGGGGGGCGTCATTGCTTCCGCCTTTGGACTCCGCCCCGGTTGGTTCTGGCCGCCCAATCCTCAGGCGCCCGCTCACGGTTCTTGCCCTGATTCTCGTCCTGCTTGCCGTTGGGACGGTCGGCTTCCACCTGATTGAAGACTGGCCGTGGTTCAAGTCGCTTTACGCCACCCTGATGACGGTATCAACGATTGGGGCGGAGCCTGAGAACCAGCTCTCCCACCACGGCCGGATCTTCAATGTCGTCCTGATCTTCCTGGGCGTGGGCACCGTGGGCTTCGCCGTGGCCACGTTGACGCACGCGGTGATAGAATCCGAGCTGGGATCATTTTTCGGGCGGCGTCGTATGGAAAAAGAAATCGCCAAGCTGAAAGACCACATCATCATCTGCGGGGTCGGTCGCGTCGGCAGGCGCGTGGCGCTCGAAGTTACGGCACGTAATATCCCCGTGGTGATCATCGAGCAGGAACCCGCGAAAGCGAAGTGGGCTCAGGAACGCAATCTGCCGGTAATCGTTGGCGACGCCACCAACGAACTGGTGCTCGAGCAGGCGCGCATCGCATACGCGCGCGGTCTGGCCGCGGCGGTGACCTCGGACGCGCAGAACGTTTATATTGTTCTGACCGCGCACGGCATGGCGCCGAACCTCCCCATCGTGGCGCGCGCCAGCGAGGAAGCCGCGGAATCAAAGCTGATCAAGGCGGGCGCTACGGCGGTCCTTTCACCGTACAACTACGCCGGGCAGCGCATGGCACGCATGCTCACGCGCCCCAACGTGCAGCGCTTCCTCGACCTCGCGCTCTCCTCGCTCAGCGACGGCGACCTCGACCTGCAGATCGAGGAAGTGCGGGTGGCGGAGAAATCCCAGCTCATCGGCTCCACTTTGAGCGACGCGGACCTTCGCCAGCGCCTGGGGATTATCGTCCTGGCCATTCGCCGCGTGGACGGACACCTGGATTTCAACCCCGGACCCAACCAATCGGTTTCGCCCGGCGACTGCCTGATCGCCATGGGCGACTCGCTCAAGCTGAAAGAACTTGAAACTCTGGCGGGCGTCTGACCGATGAAGATTCTCACCGCCGCCCAGATGCAGCGCATCGACCGCTTGACGACGGAGCGCTACGGCGTGCCCAGCCTGACGCTGATGGAAAATGCCGGGCGCGGCGTCGTGGAGTTTCTTGCGGGACGTTTCTTGCCGTTGACAGCGCACCATATCGTCATCCTCTGCGGGCGCGGCAATAACGGCGGCGATGGCATGGTGGTGGCGCGGTTGCTTCGTGAGCAAGGAGTCAAACCGCGCGTCATTCTGCTGGCTGACCCGCAGGCCCTGAAGGGTGACGCGCGCGCCAACTGGGAGCGACTTGCCGCTTCCGGCGCGCCGGAAGTTGTGCTGGATTCCGAGGCGTGGCAGCGCGTGAAGTCCGGCCTCGAGGAGGCCACGCTGGTAGTGGACGCGCTTTTCGGGACCGGCCTCACGAAGCCGCTGGAGGGATTCTTTGCGGAAGTCGTCCGGGACATCAACGCTGCCTCTGCGCAGGCGCGCATTGTCGCCGTGGACCTGCCCTCGGGGGTTTCAGCGGACACTGGCGAACTGATCGGGGAGTGCGTTCGCGCCCATGCCTCAGTCACGTTCACCGCGCCGAAAATCGCGCACGTATTTCCCCCCGCCTGCGAGCGCGTCGGCGAATGGGTGGTCAAGGAGATCGGGACACCGGCAGAGGCGTTGGACAGTGATCCGGAACTTTCTCTGAATCTGACCGAACGAGCGGATCTAGGTTGGCTTCTCAAGCCGCGAAAGCTCGATGCCCACAAAGGTGATTTCGGGCACGTTCTTATTCTGGCCGGGTCGGTCGGCAAGACAGGAGCGGCCGCCATGGCCGCCAAGGCGGCGCTGCGGGCGGGCGCGGGCCTGGTGACTGTGGCCACGGCGAAAAGCGCGCTGCCCATCATTGCTTCTCTGGGCATGGAGTTCATGACCGAGCCGCTGCCGGAAACCGAGGCCGGAAGTATTTCGCTTCGCGCATTAGATTACGGCCGGCTCGACCACCTCGTCGAAGGGAAGTCTGTTTTGGCCGTGGGGCCAGGTATTGGCTCTGTGCGGGAAACCGCGGAACTTGTTCGTGCCGTCGTCAACCGCTATGACGTTCCGATCGTCCTCGATGCCGATGGTCTGAATGCCTTCGCCGGTTGCATGGATACGTTCCGCGCCGGCCAGCGCGTCCGCATCCTGACCCCGCACCCGGGCGAGATGGCGCGCCTGACCGGGAAGACGGCCCGCGAGATTCAGGCCCGCCGTGTGG
>CAZTHM010000352.1:0-4214 GCA_964613505.1 uncultured Acidobacteriota bacterium
GCGTTCGGCCAGGACAATCCGATGGCCGACGACCTGAGCTACTATCAGGGGACCGGCGCATATAGCGGCACGCCGGCAAGGAACCGCGCGGCGTCGGCGAATTTCATTTATCGCCCGCGGTCCAATCTGTTGTTCTCCATCGAGTACCGGCGCCTGCGGACGTTCGACCTTGCCGGGCCGGATAACACGGCAGACCATGTCAACGTGGGAGTGGGAGTTTTGTTCTAAGGACGGAACTGAGGCTTTCGGATGACTACCGGGACGAGACTCGCTTGCGCCTGCTTGTTCGGCGCGCTCGCCATTGCAGCGAGCGCCCGCGCCCAGGAAGTCAGGGTCACGGGCAGGCTGACGCTCGAATCGGAGCCCGCGCGCGGCAAGGCGCGAAGCTCCGCCGACGCGGTGGTGTGGCTGACGCCGCTAAGCAGCATCTCCAATCGTCCTGCTGCCGTGGACGCTCAGGCCGCGCCCCGGCGCCTGAACTTGGTTCAAAAGCAAAAGCGGTTCGAACCTCATGTCCTCACGGTCCCCCTGGGTTCGGCGGTGGACTTTCCCAACCACGATCCCCTCTTCCACAACGTGTTCTCGCTTTTCAATGGGAAGCGGTTTGACCTGGGCCTCTATGAGGCGGGGACGACCCGGGCGGTGATCTTCGATCGCCCGGGGATCTGTTATATTTTCTGTAATATCCATCCGGAGATGAGCGCGGTGGTTGTGGTGGTGGATACGCCTTACTTCGCTGTGTCCGACGCCGCCGGCGAGATTGCGATTCCGGACGTCCCCCCCGGCCGCTATCGCCTCCAGGTCTTCCACGAGCGCTGCTTGCCGGAGTTTCTGAGGACGTTGACGAGGGAGGTGACGGTTTCAGCGGAAGGGGGAGACCTCGGAACAATCCGCCTGGTGGAGGCTGAGGAGCTTCGCCTCACCCACAAAAACAAATACGGGCAGGAGTACGACCTGCCCGCGCCTCGGAGTCCGCTTTACCAGCACCCGTGAGGGAGTAGCAAAGGTGGAAATGAATCCTGACGCGCCCCGCCGGCGAGATGGGTTCCTTCGCCGACCGTGCTTTCGCGACGCCTGCCCCCGATTATGCGGAACGCCTTAGGCGCGATCCTCGGTCCAAATCGCCTGGAGGGAGAGCTTTCCACGGAGATCCCATCCAGCCGAACGAAGGGATCAAGCGGTGATAAGGGCCGAAGCACCGGACGACGAAAATGGCGTAGCTCAGCAAGAGATGGAATCGCAGGGTCAGGCGGAGAAGCTGCCAGCTTTCCGGCGTTTCGCCGCCCACCCGGGAGTGAGACACCGCTTCCGGGGTCCGGACCATTTCGCTGAACGAACTGCGCACCGCATTCAGCCATTTCAAGGCCAGGTGCTGGCGGTGGTGGCGCAGCGATTCGGCCAAGTGGGGGAACCTCAATTCGTCGCGCAGCCACAGGTAGTCAGCAGGATCGAGGATTCGTTCGGCCAGACTCAAACCGTGACTCTCCCACAGTCCGGGGGCGGGGTCCTGGCGGCTGTCCCTCTCCAGAGCGTAATCGTCGCGACTGGGCCGCAACAGCAAGGCGACAATTGCGATAATAAGAAACGCGACGATGCAATAGAGAAGGGCGACAGTCATTTCTTAAACAGCCTCGCTAACGTAGTGTTCATTCTCCCCAGCCGATCTGGCAATGGCTCGGTGGTACTAGTGGGATCGACAGGAGCCGCTTGGGCAGTATGCATCACTGGCTCGGCTGTCCAGAACGTGATCATCCAGATGAGTAAACACAACGTCAAGCTCATCGGCCCAATTAGGCCAAATGCTTGACCGTAAAGCGCGGGCCCCCAGCTCTCAGCCAAGGCGAAGTTTGCCGTGTTAATCGCGAGGTAAAGAGCAAGCCCCAAGGCCAGCCCTGAAACCGTTCTCGAGGGCCGGACGCCGTAGAGCCGGGCCACGACCAGCAGGGCGACGACGACCGCACATTTCGTGACCGCGGACCGCATGACCAAGTCCAGCACCGCCACTGACGATGGGCGACTCACGAAAAACGACGGAATGATATAGGCGGACGAGAACCCGAGAGTAATCACTCCGATCACCAGTCGCCCGAGATTCCGAATGACCGGGTACGGAGCGAAAATGTGATCGCCGATTTCCACCAGCAGAACAAACTCCGCAATAACCAACGTGATGAACTGAAGCCAGAAAACCAATGGGAAATGCTGCGGGTCCAGAAAGTCAACCAGGTTAATCACCACTCCGGTTCCGAGCAGGTAGATCAGGTAAGAGAAGAAGAATGGGAATTGGGAAAAGAGTTTACCCTGCCACGCCCTGACCAGGATCGCTATACCAAGAACGTACGACAGGGCGGCAGCGGTAAGCGGGAGCACCATTTTCTGCGTCAGCAGGCAGCGGGGGCGATGCGCCCGCCCCCCATCCGCCCGCCATTTCCCAACTCATCAGAATACCGGTGGCCACGGCCAGCGGGAAGCGCTTGGTTTACTTCGCTCAATATTTAGCATAGTCGTCATCCTCCTTTCAAGTTAAATTTAATACCCCCGGCGACAATTGAGGCGCCGCTATGAAAGTTTCAAATATGTTTGAATTGGGGCCGGGAAGACGGGCTCGGAACTCCACGGGCCGAACGGCGGATTGACAAAACAAAAAGGCGTGGCTTAGTGTAACTGGTTCTTCGCAGTCCTGCCGCGCGCGCCGTCCGCGCAATGCCACGAGAACGCTCGACGGATGGGGCGCTGCGGAAGCGAGGCGGTTTCATGAACATCGGGATCATCGGCTATGGAGTCGTGGGTCGCGCCCTGGCCAAGGTGTTTGGCTATGAGGCGGGCAATCCTCAGGTGCGCCTTTACGACAAGCTGCTCAAAGAACTGAACAGCCCCCGGCATAAAGCCGCTATTCAAGCTTGCGATGTTGTTTTCGTCGCCGTCCCCACACCGGAAGCGCCGGACGGGAGCTGCGACGTAACAGCAGTCGAAGAAGTGGTTTCCTGGGTGACCGCGCCGATGTGCCTGAAGTCCACCGTCCCGCCCGGCACGGTGGATCGCCTGATGGCGGCGACCGGAAAGCGGATCGGTTTCAGTCCGGAATATGTGGGAGAGACCCGGTGGCACCCTTGGAAGGGAATCGACAGCCACGGGTTCGTGATTGTGGGAGGAGAGAAATCCCTCTGCGATCTCGTCGTCCGCGCCTACCAGGAACACTTGGGTCCGCTGGTCCGCTATTACATGACGGACGCGAAGACGGCTGAGCTGTGCAAGTACATGGAGAATTCCTTCCTGGCCACCAAGGTCGCTTTCGTCAACCAGTTTTACGACCTGGCGCAGGCTTACGGTGTGAACTACAACGAGCTTCGCGAAGTCTGGCTGGCCGACGAGCGCATCGGCCGGTCCCACACCATCGTCACCGACGAGCGCGGCTATCGAGGCCGCTGCCTGCCCAAAGACATCGCGGCAATCATCCAGGCGGCGAAGCCCCTGGGCGGCGCGCCGCTGCTCGAAGCTGTCGATCGGTACAATGATGAAGTCTGCCGCCGCGCCGACCGAGCGCGCAGGAAGCCGTCGCGCGCCATCCCCAAGGCAACCCGGAAGAAGCGCCGTCCCTAAGCCTTGACGCCCAAACTCGCCACTGCGCGCACAGCTTGAACAATGCGACGAATCTCACTCCGGCCCAGGCCAGGATGGACGGGAATCGAAAGGACGGTGTTTGCCAAGCGAGTGCTCACCGGAAAGTCTTGGTCATTGCCGCAGCCTTGGAAGATTGGCTGGCGATGCAGGGGCAGCGGATAGTGGACGGCAGATTCGATGCCACGCCGAGCCAGTTCCTTCTGGAACCTGTCACGCGACATTCCCAGGGTTTCAGGCTCGAGGCGAATCGTGAAAAGGTTGAAGGCGTGCTTCGCCCCTGAAGGGATTTGCGGGACTAAAATCCCGGGAGTCTCCGAAAGTCCGCGCGTCAGCAGGGCGGCGTTCCGCCGGCGTTGCCGGAGGGCGGCAGGGAGTTTCCGGAGTTGTTCGCAGCCGAGCGCCGCGCTTACGTCGGTGAGACGGAAATTGAATCCCAGGCTGAGGTGATGGTAACGGCTATCTTCGCCGTGCGAGCGCGCCAGGCGGAAGTTCGCGGCCAGCGCCGAGTCGGAAGTGGTGAGCATCCCGCCTTCGCCGGTGGTCATGTTCTTGGACGGATAAAACGAATAGCAGACCACGTCAGGGAACGAACC
>CAZTHM010000353.1:0-4212 GCA_964613505.1 uncultured Acidobacteriota bacterium
ACGAAAACCGGCTGCCCCAGCTTTTGTTCCTTTTCGCCGCCCCAGGCTATGGGATCGAGCGTGGAGGCGCCCAGGACCGTGAAGTCAAGGCGGTTGGCGGGCTCGGGAATCGGCACCGAGCGAGAGCGCACCGAGGCCGACTGAACAAAATCCCCTTCCGCGGTTTGGACGCGAAAACCGGGGGTAGCTTCGGAGGTCCCCCCGGCGCTCATCTCCTGCCGCGTTGTGACCACTCCCACCGGCCCGATATCCGCACCCACCAGGTCCAACAGCTCGGGAGTGATCGGCTGGGAGAGGATGATGGTCAGCTCGCCCGCCGGAGTCTTGGTCTGCTCCACGGATCGCAGCGCGATTTGGCCGTCGTCCATGACCACGCCCGCGAATTCCTCCCGGTTGAGCCAAGCGGGAACGGCCGCGGGCTTGGCCACCGGCGTGCCGTCCAGGTGATAAGCGAACGTCGTCCCGCCCTGATGGATGGTGATCTCCAACCCCGGGTAATTGGCGCTGTGCTCGTGCAGCTCGGACACATAAAATCTTCGGATTCGTTCGAGCATTACGTCCGGGGAAGCATCCTTGGCCGCGCGCGCCTCGTGAATGACGGCGCGGTTGACCTGCTTCAACTCGTCGAAGGCGGAACGCAGTTTCGCGGCCACCAGATACGCCGCAAGCTGGCCGTTCATGATGAACGCGCCCAGTCCGACGAGCAGGATAATGAGCAGGATCGGGACGACGGCAATGAACAGGTAAGTGACCACCAACCGTCGCCGCAATCGCCACAGCAGGCGTCCGCGCACGAAACCCAGAAATCGAACTTGGTAGTAGATGAATGACGGAACGAAGGTGATCCAAAAGAGTAACCAAAGTAAGCCGGGGACCGGGCCGGTGAGACGTTCGACCAGCCAGAGTGCCAGACCATACGCGGACACCCAGGCGGCAAAGCGCGCCATGCGGTGCGAGCGGTATTCCTGAAGCAAAGGCCGAAGAATCACGATGAGAGCATATCAGCGCGAGGCGTTTCGCGCCATATGGCGGGCCCTGGGGAGGTTGACTTGCTTCCCGAATGCCGAATTCTGCCGGGCGAGGGCGCTCTATGCGCCGGTTTTCGCCGCCGACCGGGCAGCCAGTGCCGCGCGCCGCACGCGGCTGTGATGGCGACTGTAACTGAAATAGACGACCAGGCCGATAGCCAGCCAGATCGCCAACCGGGCCCAATTGATCCAGCCCAGCTTAAACATCATGTAGCCATTGAAGCCGACCCCGAGCAGCGGGATGAGGGGCACCCACGGTGTGCGGAACGGCCGAGGTTGGCTCGGATTGGTCCTGCGCAGGATGATCACCGCGATGCAGACCATTACAAACGCCAAGAGCGTGCCGATATTAACCATCTTTCCGATGTCGTCGATGGGAAACAGGCTGCCGACGATGGCGGCGAGGAGGCCCACCAGGATCGTGTTCTTGTAGGGGGTCCGGAACTTGGGATGGATGGCGGCGAAAAAGCTCTTGGGGAGCAGACCGTCCACGGCCATCGAGTAAAGCACGCGGGTTTGCCCCAAGAGCATCACCAGCATCACACTGGTCAACCCTGCCAGGGCACCCGCCGTAATGAGGTAGGACGCTTTGGTCAGACCACGATCCAAAAAAGCGCGCGCGATGGGGGCTTCGATATTGACATTGTCCCAACGCACCATCCCCGTCAGAACGCAGGCCACGAGGATATAGAGAACCGTGCAAACCAGCAGGGAGGCGATGATGCCGATCGGGAGGTCGCGCTGCGGGTTCTTGGCCTCCTGCGCCGTCGTGGAGACCGCGTCAAAGCCAATGTAGGCGAAGAAAATATACGCCGCTCCGGCTCCAATCCCTGAGAAACCCATGGGCGCAAACGAGCTCCAATCGTGGCCCCAGTTCGCTGTGTCGATGTATTGCACTCCGACGATGATGACGAACAAAACTACAGAGAGTTTCAACGCCACGATGCCCGCATTGAATCGGGCGCTTTCCTTGATTCCGATCACCAGGATGGTGGTGATCAACAAGGCGATACAGAAAGCCGGGAGGTTGAAGCCGATGGTGATCCCGAAGAGGTGCGGCGCGCCCACCAAGTCATGCGCGCGCTGCAAAAGTTCGGGCGGGTGCGCAGCTACGATGTCTGCCACCTTATTCAGGAAGGGTCGCGTGCCTTCCACGAGGGTGGGATCTGCCACCTTGGCCATCTCCCGCGCCACAATGTGCTCGGCCGTGCGCAACGCCGTCCACTTGTCATAGGCCAGCCAGAGAGGGATTTGAATATCGAAGATCCTCATGAACTCGATGAAGTGGTTTGACCAGCCGGAGGAGACCGTGCTGGCGCCCATCGCATATTCCAAGGTCAGGTCCCAGCCGATGATCCAGGCGAACAATTCGCCCATCGTGGCGTAAGCGTAAGTGTAGGCGCTCCCCGCCAGGGGAATCATGGCAGCGAACTCGGCGTAGCACAGCCCGGCGAAGGCGCATCCCAACCCGGAGATCACAAACGAAAGCATCAGCCCGGGTCCCGCGTAATGCGCCCCGAGCCCCGAGAGGACAAAGATTCCAGCGCCGATAATGGCGCCAATGCCCAGGGCGGTTAGAGAGACTGGTCCCAAGGCGCGCTTCAGGGAATGTTCGCCGGTTTCCCCTGCCTCCTGGGTCAATGCAGCCATCGACTTCTTCGCGAACAGCAAACTCGCCATAAGCGGCTTCCCTCCCCGGAAAAGCTATCTGTTCACCTGACGGGTTCCTAACATGGATTGCATTCTGATTGCAGTGCCGGCACGAATCATCCCGACCGCGACGATGCTCAATCCTGCAAGGCTCCGTCCGGTTTTGTGAGTCAGTAAGGCCCACTCGACAAAAAGCGCAAAGACGATGTAGAGCCCCGGCAGGAATGGATAACCCCAGGCCCGGTACGGCCGCGGAGCATCCGGACGCGTTCGCCGCAGCCAGAATACGCCGGCGATGGTGAGAATGTAAAACAAAACGGTGGCGAAAATGACGTAATCAAGCAATTCGCCATAAGTTCCGGAAAGCGTCAATAGCGCTGCCCAAGCCGCCTGAAACATCAGGGAGACCGCGGGCGTATGGTATTTGGAATTGACGCGGCTCACCGCCGAAAAGAACAAGCCGTCTTTCGCCATGGCGTAATAAACCCGTGCTCCGGCAAGAATCATTCCGTTCAAGCAACCGAAGGTGGAGATGATAATGGCCGCCGCCATCAGCCAGGAGCCTTTCGTCCCCAGCATGACCTGCATGGCCGCGGTGGCGACGCGGTCCTCGGCAGCGAATTGCACGCCGCGCTCGAGCGGCCCCGCTCCTTGCGGATTTCCGTAGAAGGGGAGAACGCTGACGTACACCCAATTGCAGGCGAAGTAGAGCGTACAAACCACCGTCGTCCCGATCAGCAGCGCCAGCGGCAGATTGCGCTTGGGATTGATGACCTCGGCGCCGGTAAAAGTGACGTTGTTCCAGGCATCGGAAGAAAACAGCGGCCCAACGAGCGCGACGCAAACCACCGTGAGCGTTGCCAAGCTCCAGGACGTCGCCGGCCCGGAGGGTGCGACGTGAGCACTAACCGCCGGTGCGCGGCTGACCCACCAAAGGCCAAGTCCCACTAGTCCCAGCAGCGACCCGACTTTCAGCGTGGTGAAGATGTTTTGCACCCAGGCGCCGGTCCGCACGCCAAATACGTTTAGAACGCTCAGGAAGATCACCGCCAGGATTCCAACCAGTTGCTGTGAGGTTAAGGTGAGGGCAATCGAGTGCCCTCCCACGCTCAGCCGACCCAGATCCACAAGGTTGTTTTGCGCCGACACCCAGGGAACAAACAGGCCCAGAAATTTCCCGAATGCCACACCCACTGCGGCAATCGTGCCGGTTTGAATCACCAGAAAAAGCGTCCACCCGTAGAGGAATCCGAAAAGCGGCCCGAACGCTTCGCGCAGATAAACATACTGGCCGCCCGCCCGCGGCATCATCGCGGCTAACTCGCCGTAAGTGATGGCCGCAACCATCGTCATGACCGCGCTGATAACCCAGGTCAGGAGCAGCAATCCCGGCGAACCCACTTGCCGAGCGATGTCGGCAGCCACGATAAAGATTCCCGAGCCAATCATCGACCCCATGACAATCGTCGTGGCGTCGAACAGGCGGAGACCTTTGACCAGTTCGTTGGAAGCCGCATCGGTCGTGGCGTTGACG
>CAZTHM010000354.1:0-4177 GCA_964613505.1 uncultured Acidobacteriota bacterium
CTTGCGAGAAGAGTGGCATTTCAGCTCGCGCGGGGCTAAAATCGTCACGGGACACCGCCTCCATGCCCGACACCAAACTCGACGCTTCTTCCGCCTCCAGCACGGCCGCGACCAGCCTGCGCATCATTGCCGCGGCGATTGTCTGCACCTGCATCTACTACGCCAGTTCGATCGTGATTACTTTGATCTGCTCGATTGGCATTGCTTTTGTCCTCGACCCGGGGGTGAAGGTGCTGGAGCGTTTCCGCCTGCCGCGCTGGCTGGCGGCGCTCCTCGTGGTGCTGCTGACCCTCTCGATCCTCTACCTGGCGGTTTACCTGGTTTACGACCGGATTGTGGCCTTCATGGACGACCTGCCGAAATTCGCGGCGCGCCTCAAGCAGATCGTCGCGCACATCCAGATCACCACCCGGAACTTGCAGCAAAGCACTTCCTCAATCCTTCCCGCCGGCGGGGACTCCACCATGCCGACGGTTCGTCTGCAACAGGAATCCCCCTGGGGACAGTTTCTGCTGCGCGGCATCGGGTCTCTTTATGCCCTCACGGTGACAGTGATGTTCATCCCGTTTTTGGTCTTCTTCATGTTGACTTCCAAGGACCATATCTGGACGGCCACGCTGAACCTGTTCACGCTGGAGCGACGCCAGCAGGCGGAGACCGTCCTGCATGGCATCAGCAAGATGGTGCGCGAATACGTGCTGGGCAATCTCCTGGTGGCACTGGTTTCTGCCGCGCTCATTACCCCGGTCTTCGGCGTGATCGAGCTGCGCTACGCCCTGCTGATGGGTCCGCTCGCCGCCTTCCTGAGCATGATCCCTTATATCGGCGTCGCCCTGGGGATGCTGCCGCCCATGCTGATCGCGCTGGTGCAATTCGACCACATGGAACCCTTCCTCACGATTGCGTTGACGGTCGTCATCGTCCACTTCCTGGCGGTCAACGTCCTCACGCCCAAACTGGTGGGGCACCGCCTCAAGCTCAATGCCCTGACCGTGACGATTGCCATGATGTTCTGGGGCTGGTTCTGGGGGGGCATCGGACTGGTCCTGGCCGTGCCCATCACTGCTGCACTCAAGGCGGTCTGCGACAACGTCCGGCCTCTGAAACCTTACGGCGCGTGGATGGGCGAGGGCTGACGCCTCGCCGGGCATTCCCGGGTCATCGGGGAGCCTGGATTGACACTCTTGCACCGCGCCGATAAACTTCCCCTCTGTCCGAAGCGCGAATACCGCAAACAACTGGAAGGAGGTTTTTATGGTGAGAAGAACGTGTCTGGCCATGACCCTCGCCGTATGGCTCGGCGGGGCGGGAGCCGGATGGGCGCAAGAAGATTACCTGGACATCCTGGTGGTCAAAGTGGAACCCGAGAAACGGGCGGCGTTTGATGCGGCGGCCAGAAAGATTGCTGACGCCAGCCGCCGCCACCAGGGCGATACTTGGGTCGCTCTGGAAACCGTGTACGGCGAACAGGGCACGATCAGCCTGATCAGCACGCGCCGGAACTTCGCGGACATCGACCAGGGTTACGAAGTCTTCTACGCCGCGATGAATAAGGCTTACGGGCCGGCGGGCGCGGCCAAGGTCTTACAGGATTTGAACGCCAGCACGGAAAGTTCGCGCGGAGAAGTCAGGCGGCGACGGTGGGACTTGAGCGCCAACGTCCCCTCCAACCCTGCCACCCTGGCGAAGCTGATTGGCGAGACGCGCTGGGTACGGGGGACAATGATTCACATCCGGCCCGGGCACGTGCTGCGTTTTGAAGAGCAGCTTCGAGCCGTCAAGAATGCTATCGAAAAGAACGACCCCACCCGGCCGGTCCTGGTTTCGCAGTCGGTCGCCGGCCAGAAGGGGACTGTGTTCTACGTCAGTTGGCTGGTGAAATCCTTAAGTGAATTCGACAGCATTCCGGGAGTTCCCCAAATTCTCGGCCCAGAGGCCTACCAGAAGTTTCTGGCCACGGCGGCGGAGTCGGTGGAAGGTTCGGAAACCGCCATCAGCCACTTCGTGCCGGAAATCAGCAACCCTCCCGAAGGAGTCGTTTCTGCCTCACCCGATTTCTGGAAACCCAAGCCGGCTGCGGTGAAGCCGAAAGCGGCAGAAGCGGGCAAGACCGAAACGAGCGAGAAGAAGTAGTTGGGAATCTCGGGGAGGAGCAGGTTGGAGAAAAAGCTCTATCCCCACCTGTCTCGGATCTGCCCTCGGACTATCGGGCAAACTGCATCCGTAGCTCCCGGACTCGCGCGGCGAGCGAAGGAGCGCTTTGGAAAATTGAAATGCCGGCGATGCCGGTGGCTCCGGCCTCGAGGCACGGCTTGACTCGCTCCACGGTAATTCCTCCCAGCGCCAGAAGTGGCAGCTTCACGCGTGCCGCAACCTCACGCAGTTTTTCCAAGCCGAGGGGCGGGCCGTAGGCGAGCTTCGAGGGCGTCTCGAAGATCGGTCCCAGAAGGATATAGTCGGCCTTTGCTTGTTCAGCGGCGGCTGCTTCTGCCAGCGAGTGGCACGACACGCCGACCAGGAAAGCGCCCGGGATCATGCCACGCACTGCGTCGGCCGATAGCGATTTGTAGCCCAGGTGGACTCCTCCCGCCCCTGCGGCCAAGGCCACGTCCAAACGGTCGTTCACGACCACGCAGGTGGCCATTTCCTGGGCGGCGTCGACAGCACCTTCAACCAGCTTCAGAAGGTCTCGTGTCGCGAGGTCGTTCTCGCGGATTTGGACCAAATCCACACCGCCCCGGATGGCTTCCACAATGAAGGGCACGAGAGGCCGCGGCGGAAGCGCGTGCCGATCCGTGATGTAGCAGATCTCAAAAGCAAGTGGCATGGGATCAGGCGGCAAGTGAACTCACCGTGTCAGAGACGGAACCCCGGCGAGGTGATCGCTCACGGGCTGCCGGTTCGGCCGGCCAGACCCTCATTGCGCCGCGCGCGTGTGGACCAATCCCAATTGCCGGCGCAAGCGCCACAGCTCGAATAATGCCAGCCAAATATCGGCCAACCCCAGGCCCGAAACCGCCCCGCGCACAAAGTAGTTCAGGGCGAAGCTGGAGAACCATGGATACTGGGCCACAAAGAAGTTCCTCGTCCACAGGGAGACCCAGGGAAAGATGAAAAGGAAAACTCCCATTTCGAAGCAGAAGAGGATGTAGACGATGGTCAGGGCTCGGCTCATGGTTCGGACCGGAGAATCCACCTCAGTCGGGCAGCGGGTCGAGAACCCGGGCGGGACGTTCAGCGTGCCTTCTGTTGGAGGGTGCGTATTTTCTCGGCGACGTCGCGGAAGTCGATGTTCTGGCTATAAACCTCGGAGAATTTCTCCAGAGCCGTCCGGGTGTCACCCGCCTGCTCGTACGCCACTCCCAGATCATATTGCAGCGCCATGATTGATTCCTCGTCGAGGCCGGGCGACTCGAGGGCCCGCAAGTACCACTTGGCGGCGATGGCAGGCATCCCTTTGTCCGTAAAGCAGACGGCGAGCAAGCTGCAAGCTTGCAGGAAGTTGGGCGGATAGTGGTCCTTCTGCGCCCCCTTGACGACCTTTTGAAACTCCCCGATCGCTTCGTCCAGCAGACCCATTTCGCGGAAGGCCACACCCAAGTTGTAGTGCTTATCCGGATCGTCCTCATCCGCGCCAGCCTCCGAGCCCTCGCCCAACTCGTCGAGCAGTCCGCTCAATTGGGAAGCACCATCCCCAGCCTCTTCGGCCGTCCCTCCCGGCCGAACTTTGGCCGTTGAGGGCGGAGTCGGCACACCAAATCCTTCCAGTCCGGCTTCGAGATCACCCACCAGGCTGCCGAGCATGTCGGCGCCCGAACCGGCAGCCTCGGGAGGCGCCGCGGGACCAGCCGCCACTACGGCAGGCTCGGGAAGGGGTGGGGGAGGAGGAGGTGCACTGGGAACGGGTCGCACTCCAACCGGCGCTGGCGGCGGAACCATTTCGATGGGCGGAGGAGCGCTGAGGGGCGGAGCTTTCAAGCTGGGCGCCGCGGGTGGCGGCGGGACTGGAGTCTCGACCACAGGTGCGGCAACACCCGCTCCCCCCTCAACAATCCGGCGGAGTTCAGCCACCTGTGGATTGCCCGGTAACTTTTCTTCCAACGCCTGGACGGCGTTGCGCGCCTCGTCGATGAACCCCTGCCCCACGTAGAACTCGATCTCCTCGCGAGCCTCCTGG
>CAZTHM010000355.1:0-4149 GCA_964613505.1 uncultured Acidobacteriota bacterium
TTCTCATTCGAAATGAAAAACCCTCGACGGCCCGTCACAGCCCGCCTAGAATAGTCCTGCTGCTCCGGCAGGAACTCTCGCCCTCCCGTGAGACCAGCTCGCGTCATGGCGCAACTGACAGAAATACCTCCGCCGCCCCAAGATGTGAACCCGGCCGCCTCGCGCCGCCTGGGGCTCGAGTGGCCGCACTTCGCCGGCTGGCAATGGAAGGTGCTCGTCGTCCTGACCCTCATCAACCTCCTCAACTACTTCGACCGGCTAATCGTCGTCCCGATGTTTCCCTTCCTGAAGGACGAGTTCGGGGTGAGCGATTTCAGGCTCGGGTTGCTGGCTTCCGTCTTCATCCTGGTCCATTCGCTCGCCGTTCTGCCCTTCGGTTTCTGGTCAGACCGCGGACCGAGGCAGAAGATCATGGCCTTTGGAGTGCTCTTCTGGAGCGTGGCGACCATGCTCTCCGGAGTGGCGGGGACATTCCGCTGGCTCCTCGGGGCGCGCGCGCTGGTCGGCATCGGCGAGGGAGCTTACGCCCCGGCCGGAACCGCCATGATTTCGGATTGCTTTCCCCGCAGCTTTCGCGCTCGCGTGCAAAGCGTCTTCAATCTCGGGATGCTCGTCGGGGGAGTGCTGGGGCTGGCGGCGGGTGGTGTGCTCTCGCAATGGGTCGGCTGGCGCTACGCCTTCTATCTGGTCGGCCTGCCGGGATTCCTGCTGGCGCTGGCGGCGTTTCGCGTCCGAGTGCCGGTTTCCCTGCCGCCCGAAAAGGCTCCCCCGGTCTTGAGCCTGCTGAAAATTCCCGCTTTCCTGATGGTCATGGCGGGCGGCATGTTCGTGGTGTTCGCGAGCGCCGCGTTCATCACCTGGGGGCCGACGTTCGCCGACCGCTACCACGACCTGACCGTAGCGCAAGCGTCGGTCTGGATGGGAGCTGTGGTCCTGGTCGGCTCGGTCGGCGGCGTCCTCCTGGGAGGTTACGTCGCCGACCGGCTGCAAGCCCGCTGGATCTGGGGCCGGGCCATCACCATCGGCGCGACTCTGTTGCTCGGGACTCCCTTCCTGTACGTAGCAGTGGATACCGACTCGATCTCCGTCTTCCTGTTCTGCCTGTTTGTGGCGAGTTTCCTGCTAACTTGCTACCACGGGCCGGCGACCGCCGTCATCCACGACCTGACGCCCGAGCGCGCGCACAGCTTCGCCTTTGCTCTCTATTTGTTCGTCATCCACTTGTTCGGAGACATGATCGCGCCAGCGCTGGTAGGCCGGGTTTCCGATAAATCAGAACTCCGGTACGGCTTGCAACTTGGCGTCGCCGCGAATCTCGTCGCGGCTGTCTGCTTTCTGATCGTGGCCTGGCTCATCGCGCGGCGGGGCCTCGTCAACTCCGCGCGTGCCACGAGCTCTTAACTTTCCTCCGTGCCGATCCAAGCGGGCGGGGTAGGACCTTGCCTTGCGATGTCTGCGCCGCGTGTGAGAGAATCACATCAGCAAACGAAAATGGCGACCAAAACCATTCTGAGTTGGGAATCGTTCCTGGCGTTGGGCAAGGAGGGGGAGAAGTGCGAGTGGGTGGACGGTGAGGTGGTCCATATGACCCCGGTGAACATTCGGCACGAGCGTGTGCTTGCTCGCTTGTATATAGAGCTGGAACGTTACTGCGTCTCTCATCCGGAATGGTTCTGGATACCGTCGAATGCGGCATTCACAATGCGCTCCGGCAATTGGCGCTGTCCCGATGCGTCCCTGACTCGGATGGATCGGTTGCCAGGCGGGAAGATCCCGGACACACGGGCCGAATTCCCTCCCGGCGTGGCGTTTGAAATCTTGTCTCCCAGCGATCAACCCGGCGAAATACAGAAAAAGCGCCAAGACTACCACGACAGCACGGTCATTCAGGTCTGGATTGATCTCGACAGACGATTCGTCGAACTCATTTGTCCCGGCCGGCCCCTCCAGTATTTCCAGGAAAACGACGACCTGGTGATTGACGGGGTTTCTGAGTTTGCTCTGCCTCTCAAGAACTTGTTCGCGATCTAGCCTTCAGTCATTCATCCCGTGGGATGGGCAACCCGAATCCACCCCGAATCGGAATTCATCTTATCTGCCGCGCGGCGCGCTCGACTTCTTTCATCACTTGCACGATATCCTCTGCGGTTGTGCGCGGATTCATCACCACGCTGCGGAAAACCCGCCGGCCGCCGAGTACGGTCGAGCTGATGTAAGCCCGCCCGCTGGCGTTCACCGCCTCCTTGATTTCCCAGTGGAGCTGGTCCGCAGCCGCGCCCGAGCGCGGCCTGGACCGCAGGCGAAAACAAAGAATGTTGAGTTGCGGTTTGTAAACCGGCTCGAGGACGCGCGACCGCGCGCAATATTCAAATGCCGCGTGCGCCACCTCGCAAACGCCGGTGGTCAGTTCATCCCAGAGGGCACTCGAATAGGCTTTCCAGGTCAGCCAGGTTTTCAGGGCGTCGATGCGTTGCGAGCAGGCGATGGTGAATTGCCCGATATCCGGAAACTCTCGTTTGCCGCCGCTGAAGAGATAGGGCGCGTTCTGCTCGAAGGCGTTCCGCAGGAGCCTTCCATCGCGCACCAGGACCGCCCCGGCGGCGAGCGGCATGAAGAGCATCTTGTGGGGATCAAACCCGATCGAGTCGGCGCGCTCGATGCCGCGCAGGAAATGGCGGTAGCGCCGGCTGAAAGCAATACCCCCGCCGTGTGCGGCATCGACGTGGAGCCAGGCACCCTCCCCGCGCGCGATTCTGCGCAAAGCCATCAAGTCGTCACAGCTTCCGGTCGGCGTCGAGCCGCACGTCGCCACCAGAACAAACTTGCGGAATCCGGCGCGACGCGCGGCGCGAAACGCCGCGGGCGCTTCGTGCGCGTCGGTGCGATAGAGATTGTCCAGAGGAATCGTGAAGACCGCGTCGCTCCCCAGCCCCAGGATCCCCGCCGCGCGGCTCACCGAGTAGTGGGTTTGCGCTCCCGCCAAAACGGCCATGCGCGCGCCACCGCGTTTCCACGCGCCGGGCGCCAATTTGGCACGCGCCGCGAGTAGCGCCGTGAGATTGGCATAGCCGCCGCCGGCCACCACCGATCCTTCGGCCCGCGCGGGATAACCGAACAGGCGCTTGAAGCGGTCGAAGAGGTCGCGGTCGATCGCCGTTCCCGCCGGCGACATCTCCCAAACGGCTAGACTGTTGTTGAGCGCGGCCACCACGGATTCCACCAACGCCGCCACGGGAATGGGCGCCGCCACCTGCTGCGCCGCAAATCGCGGATGGCAGAGGTGAAGGCTGGCGTCGACGAAATCGGAAACAACCGAGGCAAGCTTTTCCGGCGCAACCTCGCGTCGCAAAAGCGCCTTGATCCTCGGCACGCAGTCGGGAGCGCGCACCGGTCCGCCAACGCGCGTCAGTTCCTTCGCTGCCAGCCGGGCAAATCCTTGCGCCAGGCGCTCTACAACTTTGCGATTCCAGACTTGTGAACGCAATTCTGAGTTCTGCATGTTGGACGGCTCTCGGTCAGGGCTTGAGTCTGATCAGAGTGCGAACGAGGATTCTGTCACAACAGAAAGGGGAGGCAAGCGCCAATTCGGGACGCGGTGAGGAGACCATCCAGGGGAGTGCTGTGCGTCTCGGTAGCGCCGCGCTACGTGAAAAGCCTCTTGAGGCTTTCGGTGTAGGGGGCGCGGGCGATGCCGCGCTCGGTGATGATGGCGGTGACGTAGCGGTGGGGCGTGACGTCAAACGCCGGGTGGCGCGCCGGGACTTTCTCGGGAGCGGTCGCCACGCCCGCCCAGTGAGTTACTTCGGAAGGAGGCCGCTCTTCGATGGGAATCTGGTCGCCGGAGGTCAGGCTCATATCAATCGTCGAAAGTGGTGCGGCGACATAGAACGGAATTTGATTTTCTTTGGCCAGCACCGCGACGGAATAAGTACCGATCTTGTTCGCGACGTCTCCGTTCGCGGCGATGCGGTCGGCGCCGACGATGGCGGCCTTAATCTGGCCGGCCTTCATGAAGTGTCCGGCCATGTTATCGGTGATGAGGGTCACAGGAATCGAGTCCTTGGCCAACTCCCATGCCGTGAGCCGCGCGCCTTGCAGGAATGGCCGGGTCTCATCGGCGAAGACGTTGATATTCTTCCCCCCTGCGAC